>CAMCTQ010000014.1 GCA_945878545.1 Rickettsia typhi | reverse complement strand
AATGCTAGCAGCTGCAGATCAACAAAATATTTTTGTAATGATAACCCTTGCTTCCAGCACTATATTTTCATGTTTGTACATTTCTAAAATAATTATTGCTGTCTATAAACCAGTAGAAAATGAGATAAAGATTCAAGAAAAAGTTTTGCCTCTTTTTATGTTCATAAGCCTAGCATTGTGTATTAGCTTTGTTATTGGTTTCTTTTTTATTCAGCAAGTCATCAATATTTTTCTAACTTTTATGTAAAATAGGAACTCAAAAAAATGCTTTTCCACCCAACATTTGTAATAATATTTTTTGTATCTATCTTGTTAATAACTAACAAAAATAGCAAAATATTTAAATTTATTGCTCTTTTAGGCCCTGTTGCGAGTTCAATATTCCTAATTTTAGCACAAGGTGAGTATTCCTATGAATTATATAATTTAAAATTAGTATGGGAATTTGATGATTATAGTAAATTACTGGGCTTAGCATTTTTAATTGTGCTATTGGTTTCTAATGCTTATGCACTGGGTCAAAAAAAATACTATGAACTAATACTTGGCTCAGCATATGGTGCCTCTATATTTATTAGTCTTTTAGCTAAAGATTTTATTTCAATGTTTGCGGGTCTTGAAATAATGATGGTTATGTCTTCTATCATTATTTTTATAGGAACCCACCAAAATAGTATAAACATTGCAAAAAGATATTTTCTCACTCACCTAGTTAGTAGCAATATGATTCTTATTGGAATTGCTCATATTATATCTAAAAATAACTCATCAGAAATTATTATAGTTACTAACCTACTAGGCAACCCGGAATATTCAAATATCATAATTTATACAATGTTTCTCGGTATGATAATTAATGTTGCCGCTTTTCCATTTTCTGGTTGGGTAGTTAATTACTACAAAGGCGCGTCAGCTTCTGGCTCGTTGTACCTAATTAATTTTACCACTAAGCTTTCCATAATTTTGCTCATTAAAGTTTTTGCTGGATTCGAACCTTTAAAGTACATAGCCTTAATGATGGTTCTATATGCAGGATTTAAAGCGCTATATGAAGATAATATATTTGCATTACTATGTTATTTATCGATAATTTCTATGGGAGTGATGGTTCTCGCTATTGCGTCTGGCGATAAATCCACTCTTTTAGCAGTATTCTGCTATTTATTTATCCATATTATTTATAAATCTCTTCTTAGCATAGCTTCTGCTACGCTCCGAGATACAATAGGTATCACACTTTGCTCGGAGCTTGGCAGATTGAAAAACAAAATCTTGCTAACCTCTATTAGCATCGGAATATCCTTAATGATAAGCCTTCCTTTTGCTTTGAGTTTTTTCAGTAAAATAGAAATATCTCGTTTATTTTCTGGCAGCGTCTTTTATATAGTAATATTACTAGCTAGTGTAAGCAGCATTGTTACCTTGCCTTGGAAAGAATGCTTGAAATCAGCAAAAATCATTGAGTTAAAGCTAAATTTTTACACCAAGCTTAGTCTTGTTTTAATAACTATAACAGCTGGTGTTGTGGGATTCATTGGATTCTTCTTCATGCCTATTACTTCTGATCTTTCTTCAATCTATGAAAGTAATAGCTACCTATATGAAATTTTGAAACAACTTGGTATCTTCGGTATTTCTACAATTATCATCATTAATTTAAAACTAAAAAGAAAAGAGGCAAAAGCTTTAAATATTTTAGAAGAAATTGGCAGAGGTTTTTCTTATTTATATAAATATTGGGCAAGAGAGGGTAACGAGAAGTTAGTTAATGAAAAATGGCGTTTGGATGTGTTAGAAGAACAAATAATAAACAGGCTCTCTATTTTTCACAATCAACAAACTGCAATTTTTGTAGTAGTATCTTTGTTAATTGTTATGCTGGTCACTCTCATTATTAGTTCATATTAGTTAGATGCAAGATTTACACACGGGGCAAAATAAATATATTTCATTGTGGCTTAAAATAATGTGTCTTGCCATTATTTGCATGATTTTTATTGGCGGACTAACTCGCTTGACCAATTCTGGTTTATCAATAACTGAATGGAAACCTATAACAGGGATCGTGCCACCTTTAACAGAAAAGTCATGGACTCAGGAATTCAATAAATACAGACAATCCCCAGAATACTTAAAAATAAACAACTCCATCGATCTTCACGAGTTCAAGTCCATCTTTTGGGTTGAGTTTATTCATAGAATTGCTGGACGTATTACTGGAATATTATATTTATTGCCTTTAATGTACTTCCTATTTAGTGGCGCCATTTCTGGTGCTAAAATTTTCGTCTATCTCGGGGGATTAATTCTACTAATTGGCCAAGGATTTGCTGGATGGTATATGGTAAAAAGCGGTCTTGTGTCATCCCCCCATGTAAGTCATTTTAGGTTGGCAATCCATCTCTTGCTGGCAATATCCTTATACGCTATATTGTTTTGGCAGCTAATGAAACAGTCTTTTGACATAATTCTTATCAGTTCAAAAATACATTTATCAGGGATAAATTTATGGTTAAATATTTCTCTGATATTCTTATTTATTCAAATAACTTTCGGAGCATTTGTTGCAGGCCTTGATGCTGGCCTTGTTTATAATGAATTTCCATTAATGGGAAACTCATTTGTACCAACTGAAATCATCTTTAAAAATTTAACTTTAGAAAGCTTTTATGATCCAGTTTTTGTGCAATTTGTACATAGAATTCTCGGCTATATTGTTGCTATAACCATTTTAGTAAGCTGTTTTATTGGCTTTAAAATACAGAGTTTTTTACCAGGCCTCTTGCATAACCCAGAAATGGATGAGGAATTTTTAGGAAAAACGAAGTTGAGGAGCGCATCGTACTTGAATGTACGTGAGCACCGGAAACAAGTTTTGACAACAAAATTACCATCCAGAATGAGTTATGCAAGAGGTCTATTGTCTAAAGCTTTAGTTTGTGTGGTTATAGCTCTAATCTTTCAAATTACAGCTGGAATACTGACTCTAGTTTACTTAGTACCAATTACAATCGCGCTGCTTCATCAATTAGGAGCGGTCATTCTGCTCTCCTGCCTATTATGGGCCAAATATTTAGTAACCCCAGTAGACGAATTAAAATAATGGAATTACTAGTCGAAGAATTGATAGAAACAAGGTTGGATAGATTCCTGAGGCGAAAATTTATCTACTTAACTCAAGGACTCATTGAAAAAAGTTTGCGAAAAGGACAAATTAAAGTAAATGACAAGAACGCAAAGGCAAACACCAGAGTGCGCAGGGGTGATATGGTACTTATCGCTGATTATCTTATTAATGAAGTAAATTCTACCCTACCCCAAAAAAACTATTTCTCTCCTGCTGTAACTTCATTGGCTAATAAAATTCTCAATGAATATCTAATTTTTTCCTGTGATCAATTTATTGCTATTAATAAACCAAGTGGCATTGCAGCGCAAGGTGGCAGCAAAATAAGCCTCAGTATCGATCATGCACTACAATATTTAAACGCAACTGAAAACAGTGAATATAGGTTAGTTCATAGGCTGGATAAAGATACTAGTGGAGTTTTCATCATAGCCAAAAATCTAAATAGCGCAATTTTGCTTGGAGAAGCTTTTAGAGAAAAAGAAATAAAGAAAACTTACCTAGCAGTGGTATCAGGCGACCTCTCTCTCATCTCCAAACAAGGAACTATTGAGAGTTATATTGGTAAAGCAAAATCTGGAACACATGAAATAATTAAGGAAACCAAAGATGGAAAATTTGCCAAGACTTTATATGAAATATTAGCTAGCAATAAAAACATGTCAGCAATAAAATATAATCCATTAACTGGTAGAATGCACCAATTACGCTATCACAGCAAACAACTTGGATTCCCAATTCTAGGCGATATAAAATATGGTGGCTTGCCTTCTGACAGAATGATGTTACACGCCTTAGAAATAGTTATTCCATCAAATGTTTTTGACAAAGAATACATTATAAAAGCTCCTTTAGATAAAATTTTTGGGCCTCGTTTAGAAAAACTATTACATTCGTAGTTAAAGTAATGTTAATATTTTAAGATAAGCTAAATCTTTGATAAAGGTAAGATCCTATGGCAAAAGAATCTGAAGATGCTCAGCTAGAAAAAATAGAGCGCCTACGCAAGGAGGCTTTGGCAAAAGAATTGCAAACGATAAGAGACTCATTACCTATACAGCAAAAAACAAAGGATGCAGTAGAGGCAAGTTTAAGAGATAAAACGGTTGCTGAGCAAGAATCATTTCAAGCAAAAGGCAAAAAAGCAGCTGGTGTAAGTGCAGGTTATGTTGCAAAAGAAACAGCGACAGGTGAGACATTTATTCTCAAGCAATTTTTTAAAAAGGACAGTGACTGTAGAACTGATCAAGATTTACAAAATAGAAATGATGGTGTACAAGAATTTATCGGTGCAACAATGTACCAATTTTTGCTCTACGATCGTGCGCCAAAAGAACAAATTGTTACACCAGATAAAGATAATCCAAAATCACTTTATGTTCGTTCTAAATTCTTTCAAGATGTAGAGCAATTAAGTGTGTTTTCTGGAGGTACAGCTGGTGGTCAATTAAATCCTAATAGCACGAAATTAAAGAAGATAGAAGGGTTTGAGAAAGTAGTTGCTGCATGCCATATGCTCGGTGAGTTTGACTACCATGCTGGCAACATGATGGTAACAAAAGACGGCAAAGTCACTAAAATTGACCACGGCAGGTCTTTTTGGGGATTTCACAAAGATTTTACATCAATGATTGACTCAACAAATAAAAACTTTCAAAGCCTTGGATACGATAAGGCAATTGCAAATGGTAATTTAACTTTTGATGTAGCAAAATATTCTCAGTCGCTTAACCAAATGGTGTCTGGGTTCAGCGAAGAACAAATTGATAGAATTGTTGACCAAAGAGTAGATGAACTAAAAAAAGCTGGTTTTAGTCCAAAAGGTCTTGTGGCTTTACCACAATTTAGTGCTAAAGATGATCGGAATATACCAATTAATAATTTTGATGATTTAAGAAAAGTATATAAAGAAATCACCAAAGAAAACCTAAGAAACATGCGGGATATAGCAAAACAAGTAGAAATAGTAGCTAAATTCAGCGATGTTAGTCCGGAATTTAAAAAAGGAGGATGGCTAAAAGCTTTTGCCGAATCTCAAGAAAAAGATCCTATAAAATATGCAATTAAGCATAACATAAAAATTGACGCCATGGATCCTAAGCAATATGTTGTATCAACAATTATAGACGAATATCTTCAAGAAAAAGATCCAGTAAAGCAAGCGCTGTTAGAAAACAAATACAAAGCTGCTGCTAAGGAATTAGAAGGAGATAAATCTCTTGATAAGAACAACAAAACCGCCAGGCAATCTGTTCTAGAAAATATTATAGATCAATATTTAAAAGCAGATAGTCCTGGAGTGCAAAAAGGCTTAAAAGAAAAATATGCAGCTGTTCAAAAATTAGGAGAGGAACAAGCACCAAAATTGCTAACTATGGACTCAAATTTAGGGAAGTTTTTAAGCAATCCAAAAGCTCCAGAAATTGTAGCAAATCATAAACATTTAAAAGGTCAATCTGCTTTAGCACCTGAAAATATTGATTATACAAAATGTGACCTACCATTAATAGCAAAATGTAAGGAAGTGCACGAGAAAAGCACCAAAAGCAGAGACTACGATAAATTATCAACAATTCAGAAAGTAGGTATGGCTTTTGCAACAGTAGTTCCAATAATTGGTAATGCAATAGCCTATTATGCAATGAAGTCGCATAACAAGTCAGAAAAAGCTAAATTGGAATCTGAGCTTGGTCAACCTCTTGAAGGTATTAAAAGTGATATAGATAGTCTATCTAAAAAACCTAAACAACATGCAGGACCAGAAGTAGGTCAGCATAAAGGAGAATTAGGACAAGAACTAAGCAAAATAAGGAAAAGTGTTAGTGGTCATACAGAAGGAAGGGCTTCTGCCTCACTACCTAGTAAAAAACCAAGTGCAGACAGGGGCGTGTTTAGAAATAAACATGGCCCCAGATTTATAGTCATTTCCACGCGCACTTTGTTATTCCAGCGGAGGATGGAATCCAGTAATAAGCCTGGATCCCCTCTACTCTCGGGGATAAAACCTCGTAGACAAGGATGACTCCATTGCGGTTAGCACCAATTCAACTTAAATGCTATAATATAGCAAACTAATCTACGCAATCCATGGGAATTACTTCATAAACAGGATGTTCTAAGGTAGAAATTGATAGATTAGATGAGTCCATCCAACCATGAAATACTAACAGTTTATTATCGTCAAATTTATTATCAAAAACTGTAAGAAGTACAAGATTAGAAGATTTTAAAGGATCAGTATTTTTAGCGCATTTATGAACTTCAACAGAAAGATTCCCAAAAAGTTTTACTTTTCCCAATTTAAATTCTATTAATTCGGATTTAGCAGTTATCTTGTTTAAGATAATGATTTTAGCAATTTTTTTATAAGAAAAAGCTCCGGATTCCTGAGGATGATTAATTTCAGATGATATACTTTCTTTCTTTTTATCTTCTAATTTTGGCAAATCCTCACGCTCTATTTTTGAAGGCTCAGCATCAGAATTTTGATTAAGAAGACCTTGTTCTATTTCATCAAGCGAAGATATCTCAGAAGCTTCATCTTCCGCTAAACACAATGAACATGGATTACAAAATATAAGTAATATTGCTAGAATAGAATGAGCAACAAACCACTGCTGCCTTAAGCTTGACGAAACCATTGTTTCTAGCGTCGTAGCGAGCCGCCTTTTGGCGCCGTGGCTATCCAGATCCAGATTTTTTTCTAAATCTACCAATCTCTTCGGTTTTGTTTTAGCATTCTGGATGACCACGCTCATTACATTCGCTTGCCATGACATTTTTGAAACGACTATAGTTTGCCAAAATTGGCATAGTTTCTTGAAAACTTCCATATTTATATAAGTACTTAGAATTCATTTAATATAAGTCAAATTTACTCGCCACAAGTCTTGCTTCAATTCTATCAAGAGCGCCATCTGTAATTTCTTGAGCAATATCTTTTGCAATAATTGACATACCAAGTTTCCTTTTAAACCAGGATTGCTTAGGCTCAATATATTCTATTTTTACTTCATCGCCATATCTTTTGTGAATAAATGAGTATAAATCATCTATACCATCAATTAAACCATAATCTAAAGCTTTTTGACCTGTCCAAAACTCACCATTAAATATAATATCATCATTTTGAGTAAGCTTACCCTTTCTGCGCTCCTTAACACTTTCCGTAAAATGGTCATATATTTTTTTCTGCAAATCTTTTACTAGCTTTACATCAGAAGACTTTACTGGCTGGAAAGGATCAAGGACAGATTTGTTTTTACCTTCAGTAATCACCCTTCTCTCAATCCCTAATTTTTCTATGGCTCCATGGAAACCAAATCCACTTGAAATAACCCCTATACTACCAATAATCGAGCTTTTGCTAGCAAATATTTTATCGCCAGCGCAAGCAAGCCAGTACCCTCCAGAAGCTGCTACATCCTCAACAAAACTATAAATAGCGACATCGAGTTCCTTAGCTAAAGAACTTAACCTCTTTGATATTAATTCAGATTGAACAGGAGATCCCCCAGGGGAATTAATGCATAAACATATTGCATCTAATCTTTCTATTTTAAACATTTTTTCGATTAATTTATTTAGAGAAGAAATAGTAAGGCCAGATTTCATAGACCCTGCTTTTCCTATCACCCCCTCTAATCTCATAACAGCCACAACAGGCTTAGTATTAAAACAAAATGGTAAGACTGACATTAACTGATCAATTTTGCTAGAACGCTTTGTATTTATAGGTGCTTTTGCACCAGAAATAGAATTTTTACTCTTGTTTGTTGTTTTCATTTTTTTGCTCTAATTTATCTTCTGTTACATTATCTTGTGGTTGCTGGTCTTGATTAGTATTTTTGATATTAGTTTTTATCTCATCTGCTAGTTTTGTAGTGCTTTTTTCTTCTGGTTCTGTCCTGATTGGCACAATTTTTTTATTTAAAGATGTCGTTATGTAACTATTCTTAGGAGTTTCCGGGTTACCAGTGATCTCAGTAAGTAAAATATTCCGGATTGATTCGTCATGCCATTTGGTATTTCCCTTAAAAATAACTTTGATTTTCCCTTCAGGATTAATCAAAAAAGCTGTAGGCAAACCGACTACCGACATAGCCTTAAACAAACTATTCTTATAATCATGATATAATTTCAAATGTCTGATACCATATTTATTAAAATGAGCTTCAGCTGCCTCTACACCTTTAAAATCCTCAGATATAGCTATAATTTCAAATGGCAATTTTCTAAAATCTTTCTGCAGAACATCTAAACTTGGTAACTCTTCAACGCACGAGCCGCACCAACTAGCCCAAAAACTAACCAATATAGTTTTTCCTTCAAACTGATCCAAAAAAACTTTGTTTCCGTCCTTATCAAAAAAATTTTCATCTGGGATAAAAGAAGATTCTGGTCTAGTAATCATAGAATTCTCAGCAAAAGAATATGTACCATAGATATTTATAAAAATACTAAGACCAATAAACCATAAAAATATTTTTGTAGAAAATTTTGCCATAGAATATATTGTCCTAACACCTAGAAGTTAATATTATTACTGAATCACAATTTATATCTTAAATATTAATATGAAACAAATTATTTCTTTTATCATTTATTGCTTACTTCTATCAAGTTGTGGCTTAAAAAAACCACTAACTCTACAACCAGAGTTTAAGGAAATGGAGACTAAAAAACAGATAAAATGATATTATCCGCATTAATATTCTTTGGTATAGTTACTATTCTTGCTCCACTCTTTGGAAAATATATTGCATGGGTTTTTTTTGGTAAGAATCTAAATAATTTGATCCCTCGTTCCAAAAATGGCCTACTGGCGCAACAACCTTGGAAAAAATATTTTAAAAGCCTAATGACATTCAATTTTATTTGTATGTTTTTTACCTTCTTAATAATTTTCTTTCAAAAACACCTGCCAACAGGCTCTGACTTAATACAAGAACTGGATTTTGCCGCTAGTCTAAATGCAGCAATTTCCTTTACCACTGGCACATTTTGGCAAAGCCACAACCCTGAAAAACAGTTAAGTATTTTAAGTCAGGTTTTTGCTTTGACAATGCAGAATTTTTTGTCAGGAGCCACTAGCATTGCTGTTTTTATAGCTTTTGTTAGAGGAATCATAAATAATAACAACCCTTATATTGGTAATTTCTATGACGATTTTTTACGAGGGTTTTGTTTTTTTTTGCTACCAGCTGCTTTGATAATATCATTATTTTTGATGGCTGGTGGAGTTCCGCATGATTTTGTTGGCAATATGACCTATACAAATCTAGAAGGAGCGCAAGAAAAAATATTTATAGGACCAGCCGCTGGCCAAATGGCCATAAAACACTTTGTCGTTAATGGAGGATCAATATTTACCTCTGCTGGTGCCCATTCTTTTGAAGCCCCATCAAGAATGGTGATAATGATAGGATTATTCTTAATTGTAATTACACCAATTTCATTAATATTTACATATGGTTTTGTTGTTAAAGCTACCAACTTTAGCTGGTCGTTATATTGGATCGTAGTCTTTGTTATGACTTTTTCCTTATATGTTATCTATCTTGGAGAAACTGACTATTCTATACCTTTAATACTTACAGATAGAACTATAGAGGATAATTTCAACTATACTGGTAAAGAATTGATATATGATAAATTTCCCTCTTTAATGTGGGTTTTATCTATTACCATGAGTTCAGACGGAACTACTAATGCATGCCTTGAAAATTACTCGCCACTCAGTACGCTCGTATTATTTTCTAATTTAGTTATGAGTAGATTTATAATGGAAGGAGTTGGGTCTGGTTTTTTTGCAATGCTTGCTTATCTAATTGTTTCGGTACTTTTAAGAGGTCTTGTCACCGGAAACAATGATAATTTCTTTGGTAAAAAAATTACTATTAATGAAATTAATTATGTCATAATAGTATTCTTAATAATGCCAGTTGGAGTTTTATTATTTACTGGAATTACTTTTTCTCTTCCTGAAATCAAAAAACTAATAACTTACCAAGGTTCGCAAGCGATTACAGATATTGCATATAATTTTGCTTCGAATTTCACCAATAATGGCTCTAATTTTTCCGGTCTTAACACCTCAAATGATTATTTTAATTATATGACAGCACTTGCCATGTTTATAGGTAGGTATCCAATTATATATTACTCACTTGCAATTAGTGGATCATTTGCTTGCAAACGGAAAATTACCAATTATATTGGAAACCAAAATCAATCTAGTATCGAATTAAGTTTTTTCCTGTTAATAACCGTGTTAATTGTGGGAGCAATAATGTTTATGCCTCTAATGATTTTGGGCCCCCTACTAGAATTTATCAATATGTAATAACATACAGAATTAATATAATTTTTGCTAAAAAAATGAGCGCTCGTTTTATACTATTTCCCATTTTAAACTGGACCAATAAATTTCAGGGTGAGGCTGCACAGCCTATAGAAATACGTGAGCACAGCCGAATCCCACAAAATTCGTTTGGATCATTTAAAATGGGGAATGGTATAATATGTGTTTTCCTATTATCTTTACTATTGCAAGCCTGTAGTACAACAAGTCATTATTCCATTGAATCTTACAAGAAAGTTAGCAATGAACTCCAAAAAACTTATAAGCTAAACAGACCTGATCTAGTATTAAGTTATGATTTAGCTAGAACAAATAACACAAATTGTATTTTTTCAAAAGATTTTGGGTTGTTTGCTAATGAAAAAGCCTATGCCCAAACATATGTGCAAAAATTCAAATCAAAATATCACTCTGGTGTTCATCTGTCTAAAGAAGCAAAACTAAAGATAAAAAAAATAAGTGATTTATTAATTAAGCTACAAAACAAGTATAAAATTCTTACTGAAAATAACTATCACAAAGTAAAAAAGATTTCTTCGTCAGATTTTAGCAAAGTTAACTCTAGCAAGGAACTAGCAAAATTAGATCAAATAACTTCTCATATACCTTTGATGCTTCCGTCTTATAATGCTTGTTTTTCAAGCGGTTATGGTATTAGAAAACATCCCATTAGCAAAACCTCGCGAATGCATTGCGGAATTGATCTTGTTGCTATTCAAAAAGCGCCTATATACGCCAGCGCTACTGGCAAAGTTTCTTTTGTTGGTACGCAGAATGGTTATGGAGTTGTTGTTGAAATAAATCATGAAAATAATATTAAAACAAAATATGCCCACTTAAAACAGACTTTTGTAAAAAAAGGCCAAAAAGTAATTCGAGGCCAAGCGATTGCCATTCAAGGTAGATCTGGTAATGCAAAAAAAGATCACTTACACTTTGAAGTACATTTAGCTGGAAAACATATAAATCCTTATGATTTTATGGGTCATAATTATGAGTGCGGCAATAAATAGTATTAAACAAACTATGATTTTGCTATAGATTTCAAAGAAAATTAATTATAATCAACTAATTAATCGTTATTTTGACTTATATTTAAACATTCCAAAGATGAAAAATTTTGTTAAATTAATCTTTTTAATATTGTTATATCAACAGCAAGCTTTTGCTAACAATGTAGATAAGATTATTATCACTCCAGAAAAACTATCTATTGCTGAATTTTATGAAAAACATACAGCAATTGGTCAAGCTAAGCTTGCAAATAGCAAAGACTATTTTGCTAAGGTTAAAGGAAAAGTTAATTTTATTTCTAGCATTCAAGGCAGTAAAGTATCGAAAGATGATATAATAATAGCTATAGACAGAGAGATTGCTGAAACATCAAAATCACAAGCTGAAGCAAGTTTACACATGGCAGAATCAAATTATAATCGTGATTTATCCCTGCTCAAGAAAAAGATAATTAGCGAAGAAATTATCAACAAATCAAAAACTAGTTTAGAAACCGCTAGAAATGATTATACAAAAGCTATAAGCACTTATAAAGACATGGTGATTAAAGCTATGGAAGACGGTTATATAGGAGTGATCAAGACAAATGTCGCAGACGAAATAAAAGAAGGTGACTACCTATTTAGTATTACAACAAAAAGTAATTTCTATATCTTTGTTGAGCTACCGCAAATATTACATGGCAGAATTGTAACAAGCGATACTGTCAACGCACACGGCGAAAATGGAGAAATAATACCAGGAAAAATTTTGGCTCTATCAAATTATGTGTCCGCAAATGGCACTATTAATACAAAACTAGAATTTCCTTATAATGACTACTTATTACATGGAGCATTTGTAGAAACTGATATTATTTTTAATAAACATAAAGCTCTTGGTTTGCCTGAAAAAGCTGTTCTAAAAAATAACCAGGGTGATTTTGTTTATGTAATCACTCCAGAAAACAAAGTTAAACAAATATTTGTGACCTTAGGAGTTCGAGCGAATAATATGATAGAATTATTATCAAATGAGTTAAAAGAAGGTGATCTAATAGTTTTGGATGGATTAACTAAAGTGTACGATGGGGCTGAGGTAGTTATTAATACCGATGATATTGGCAAGAACTAGATACTATTAGTAGAACAATTTTAATTAGGTGCTAATTATGAGGAGTCATCCCCTCGAAGGAGGGGATCCAGAAATATGGCTTTAAGCTAGATTCCCGCCTTCGCGGGAATGACACTGCTAAAAATAATAAGCACCAAATACTAGGTGATTTACTACTATATTGAAAAACGCCAAAGCGTTTTGCTCATCTAGATTCTGGGATAACATGGTACACAAAATTTATTAATTTATTATATAAGAAAGAATCATGACCCTTCCTGCATTATGTATAAAAAGACCAGTTTTTACTATTGTACTTAGTCTTATTATTATGACTTTGGGGGGGATATTCTACACCAAATTACAAATCAGAGGCACTCCAAACATCGCACCTCCCATAATTTCAATAAAAGCTCAGTATTCTGGAGCTGATGCTCTTTACATGGAGAAGCAGATTACCACTAGGATGGAAAAGGAGCTTAAAACCTTAAAAAACCTAGATTTCATGTCTTCAGAAAGTAGTGTCGGGACTAGTAATATTACGCTTTCATTTAAACTTGATACTAATATTGAGATTGCTCTAAACGATGTCAGATCTAAAATTTCTGATCTCAACTACATTTTCCCTGACGATATGAAACAGCCGTCAGTTGCCAAGCTCGATTCAGATAGTTGGCCGAGTATCTGGATTAGTATCAATAGTGATAGACATGATAATCTTGAACTTACTAGAATTGCTGATGATCAAATAAAATCACAACTTGAAAAGTTATCTACCGTTGGTAACTCGGTGATATTTGGTGGTAGATACTACACAATGCGGATAGAACCATATAATACAAAACTATTTGAACACAAAATATCTCCTTTTGAGATAGAACAAGCGATTACAAACCAGAACAAAGATTACCCAGCTGGTACTATTACATCCGAGGTAAGAAATTTTACCCTAAGATTAAATGCATCGCTAAATAATCCAAAAGAATTTGAAAATATCATTATAAAAAAATATGAAGATGGAACAATTATTAAACTAGGAGACATAGCAAGAATTGCCCTAGAACCATTAGAAGATGATGTTATTTTAAGATATAATGGCAAAAGGTCTATGGCTATTGGCTTAATCAAACAATCAACAGCAAATATTATAGAGTTGTCTGATAGTGTAAGAAAAGAATTAACTAAAATACGTTCTAATTTGCCAGCTGGTGTTCAAATAGAGATAGCTCATGATGCAGCTATTCCAGTAAAAGAATCCATTAAAGAGGTGTTTTTCACCATATTTGAAGCAATTGCACTAGTTGGTTTAGTTACCTATATCTTTCTTGCGTCAGCAAAAATAACTCTTATTCCACTTGTCACAATACCTATTTCACTAATTGGAACTTTTACAGCTATGTACTTCTTAGGGTTTTCAATTAATACATTTACACTACTTGCCATGATTTTAGCAATAGGTCTGGTAGTTGATGATGCAATTGTAATGCTAGAAAATATTTTTCGGCATAGTCATGAGCTTGGCAAAACTCCAATACAAGCAGCATATGACGCTTCTAGTGAAATTGGGTTTGCTGTTATTGCTATGACAATTACTCTTGCATCCGTCTTCTTACCGATAGGTTTTATTGAAGGGTTTCTTGGTAAATTATTCATTGAATTTGCATGGACTCTAGCATTTTGTGTATTATTTTCAGGTTTCGTTGCTTTAACACTTACTCCAATGATGACAAGCAGAATGATCACTAGATCAGAATCACCTAAGCCAAAAGTTTTACAAGCTTTTGATCGTTTTCTAAGAAATGTACAAAATCTTTACATAGATTACTTAATATTATCCATAAAACACAAAAAGAAGTTTTTTGTTCTTTGTCTTACTTCCGTGGTGGTGTTAATAATAAGTCTCAAATATGTTGGAAAAACTTTTGTACCAGAAGAAGATCAAGCTTTCTTACAGGTGATGTTTTCAGGACCAGAAGGATCAAATGTTGCCCAGTCGGAAAAAAGCGTATTACAAGCCGAGGAAATAATGAAAAAAGACAAAGATATCTTTGGTTTTTTTGATGTCATTGGTTGGGGAGGCGGTGAAAACGGTATGGCTTTTGTTCCATTGCAGGAATGGAGCAAAAGAAAAAGATCAGATAACGACATAAAAAATGATTTAAATCAAAAATTCTCAAAGATACCGGGGATGTCAATATTTGCCATCAGCCCTAGATCTCTTGGCACTGGTGGTTCCGACAAAATGGTAGAGTTTAACTTGCAAACCTCTCTCGAATACGAGGAAATAGATCAAGTATCAACCAAATTCATTGATACTATGAAAAAGAATCCTCTGTTCCAAAACGTAGAGAGAGATTTTAAATCTTCAACTCCAACATTAGAAATTATCGTCAACCGTGAAAAAGCTTATAGATATGGTGCAAATCTTGAAACAATAGGTAAAACCGTGCAGTATTTAATTGCAGGAAGAACTGTTGGAGATTTTAGAATGGGAAATGACATATATGACGTGATTCTCAAATATTCAGATTCCGAAAGAAGTAGTCCGGATGACTTAAAAAGAGTAATTATAAAAATCAGTGATAACAATATGTTACCTCTTCAATCAGTAGCTGATATAATAGAAAAAATAACTGTTAAAGAGTATAAACATTATAATACGTCTAAAGCTATTACTATTACTTCTGACCTCTCCCCTGGCAACACCTTAGCTGATGCCGTTAAAGCCATAGAATCTATTTCCTCAGAACTGATAAACAAAAATGATACTAAATTGGAGTATTTAGGACAAATAAAACAAATGAACGAGTCTTCTGGCGGAACATTGATAACATTTCTTTTTGCTTTAGTTTTCATATTTCTAGTTCTATCTGCTCAGTTCGAAAGTTTTTCTGATTCTATTTTAATTTTAATGGCAGTACCATTTTCAATCACCGGCGGAGTCCTTGCATTATTATTATTTAATAATACCATAAACATGTATAGTAACATCGGGTTAGTTACCCTCATTGGTCTGGTTACTAAGAATGCTATAATGCTAGTAGAATTTACCAATCAATTACGTCATCAAGGTTTGAAAATCACTGAAGCAGTCTTGCAATCCGCCAGACTTCGTCTCCGCCCGATTTTAATGACAAGTATTGCAACTATTTTCGGAGCGCTACCGTTAGTTTTAGCAAAAGGAGCTGGAGCTGAATCACGTAATTCTATTGGCCTTGTAATTGTTGGCGGGATGTTAATCGGAACCTTGTTTACGATATTTGTAATTCCTGTATTATATCAAACTTTTAAAAAAGAAAGATCCTTAGTGGATT
>CAMCTQ010000013.1 GCA_945878545.1 Rickettsia typhi | reverse complement strand
TAATGTTGATAATACTTTGCCTATTATAGATTTGTTACCCCATTTTGTGGACTGCTATGAAGCAATAAAAATCCAACTTTTCAACGAGAAAACTCTGCATTTATATAAAACAATTGATTTACCTTTATGTAGAATTTTACATTGCATGGAAGTGGATGGTATTAAAATCAACATTTCCTATTTACAAAAATTATCAAGTGAATTTCAGAAAGAAATAGAAGTTCTTGAAAAAGAGATTTTTAAATTCTGTGGAGAAGAGTTTAATATATCATCTCCAAAACAATTAGGTGAAATATTATTTGAAAAGCTAAAATTACCATTTTCAAAGATTTCTGGTAAATCAAAATCATATGGTACTGGTGTAGAAATCTTAGAAAAACTGAGTGAAGATGGGCACGGAATTGCTGATTTAATTTTAAAGTATAGGCATTTAACAAAACTAAAAAATACTTATACTGATACTCTGCCTAAGCAAGCAGACTTAGTGACTAACCGGATCCATACTACCTTCTTGCAAACTTCAACTACCACTGGTCGTTTGAGCTCTAATAATCCAAATGTTCAAAATATACCGATTCGTACTAAAGAAGGTAATAATATCAGAGCAGCCTTTGTTGCGCCTACAGGTTATAAGTTAATTTCAGCGGATTATTCACAGATTGAGCTTAGAATTTTAAGTCATGTTGCAAATATAAAGGCTCTTAAAGAAGCTTTTATGAAGGGGGAAGATATTCACAAACAAACGGCAAGTCAAATTTTTGGTGTGGAGATTAACAAAGTAAATTCAGAGCTAAGACGCAATGCGAAGGCAATTAATTTTGGCATCATTTATGGTATTAGCTCATTCGGTCTTGCCAAAAATTTAAATATTAGCAGAAAAGCAGCAGCAGATTACATAGCAAAGTATTTCCAAGAATATCCTGGTATTGAAAAATATATGGCAGATACCATTAACTTTGCCCGGCAGAATCTATATGTAGAAAATTTACTTGGTAGAAGATGTTATATTCCTATGATTAATAACAAGAATCATAGTTTACGATCATTTGCGGAGCGCGCTGCAATTAATGCCCCGATGCAGAGCCTTACTGCCGATATTGCTAAAATGGCAATGGTTGCGATAGATAAAAAATTTCGGGCAGAGTCTTTTAAAACCAAAATGATTTTACAAATTCATGATGAGTTAGTATTTGAAGCTCCAATATCAGAAGTTGAGCCAGTGACAAAATTAGTAAAATCTATAATGGAAAACATTATTACTCTAGATATACCAACTAGGGTTGACGTATCCTCCGGCGATAATTGGCAAGAAATATAGTTTTTAGCTAAAAACTTTGATTATATTATCAGTTCTTTATCTCGCGGACATCTGATTTATAAGCTATTTTGAGAATTTTGATGGATTTTTTGCTATAGACTTAGCTACGGTGTATAACCCTGCCTTTTGTAAGGTCATAAGGGGTCATTTCTACCTTGACCTTGTCACCAGCCAAAATACGAATACGATTTTTTCGCATCTTACCCGAAGTATGAGCTATAATTTCATGTCCATTTTCAAGAACAACTCTAAAATGAGCGTTTGGTAGAAGCTCTAGGACTTTACCATCAAACTGGAGTAGCTCTTCTTTTGCCATTAGTATTCCATGCAGATAAATTATGTGCACAACTATAGCAAATATTACCCTCCAAAACAACAAATAATTTGTAAATAAGCCGTCTAATGAAATTTACTCGCAGAATAATCCAGTCCTAAGTAAATTAATATTACTTTTAAGCCCTAATAATTCATTTTTGCTCAGTAGAGTTGGAGAGTTTTCAACGCATACAATGAATCCATCAGAATCGGTATTAGGGGCCAGTTCAACGATATAAAGTACATACCCCTTATTATTAATCTTAATTTTGTTGGTTATAAACTCTTCTTTTTGAAAATCTTTCTTAATCTTTGATAAATTGCATTGTAAGAAGTCATAAATTTCTTTTTTTAAAACCTTTGGTCTGGTAGTTTTAAACTCCATTTTAACTGAATCAATTACTATGATTTCTTCTAAATTGTAGTATTCCTTTATGGATTCTATTAATTCAACACAGAAATTCTGAGATAAAATGCCATCTAGGCTGTGGGTAAGGTTTCTGTACAAAAATTTGAGTTCCAAATATAATTGAATTAAGTTTTTGTTTTTTTTATCAGATCTATTGGTGAATTTCATAATTAGACTGGCAAATAAAACCGCAGTACATATTAATGCTATGATACAAACATTTTCAGAAAAATTTAATCCCATCTTCTTTCCTCGCGCTATCGTTGAATTTCATCTTTCCTAATGCAAGCTTCGGTTCTTTCTGGTTGCATAGATAAACCTTAAGTTTAACTATATAAGCTAAAATTTTTATTTGGGTCAAGGTTTTTTTAGGAAAAAATCATCTTTACTCTAGTGTTTTAGTCTGAATGTGTTTATAAAAGCAGAGATTATAAATATAACAAAAAGGATTTTATGTCTGAGGTAGTAGCAAAAGACCAATTGAAGCAATATATAGATAGAGTTGAAAGATTAGAAGCTGAGAAAACTGCATTACTAGATGATATAAAACAAGTTTTCGATGAAGCAAAAGCTAATGGATTTGATGTAAAAACAATGAAGCAAATAGTTAAGCTAAGAAAGCTTGATAAAAATAAGTTAGCTGAGCAGGATGCTATACTAGAACTTTACAGACAGGCTTTAGAAGTTTAATATTAATTGTGTTTATTCAAAAGATAAAGAGTATAATCATTTGACATGAGCTTGCATACGTCGTTACTTGTCGCTCGCCTATATTTTATCGGTATCGCCTCCTCGCGCCTAGTAGCAAACTCATCTGAAACGATTATATGAAGTTAGAGATAATATGGCAGAAATAAAAACAATAGACCCAAAAACGTTAAAATCTTGGTTAGATAAAAATGAGGTTGTACTCATTGATGTAAGAGAGCCAATTGAGTATAAGGAATCTTATATTGAAAAAGCTATTAATATACCACTGTCCCAACTTCTTATAAAAATACACGAAGTTCCTGATTTAAGCAAAAAGAAAGTAGTCTTGCAATGTAAGGCAGGGATTAGGTCAATGATGGGTTGCCAAGCCTTGGAGAAAGATGGTTTTGAACAAAATATGTGGAACTTAGAAGGAGGAATTCATGCCTGGTCTTCTTCTGGATTCTTTGTCAAATCAAAATAAGTAATACAGCTGGTCTATAAACTTGAATTTGTACAAAGTTTAGTACGGACTTGATTTTTTTAGTTCCATTGCAAAAAGTGATTTACATTACCAATGTTATATATGCCATTGGATCGATAAATCGTCAAATCAAAAAAATCATCAAAAAATAAGAGGGGGGTGACGATAAATCAATTCAGAAAATAGTATTCTAGCCCTAAGGAATACAAAAAATGGATTATAGCAACTAAAAAACTACCTTCTTATTTCTAATCAATCAGAAATATTTTATGGCAATTTAAATATGATTTACTGGTATATGTCACATCCCGGTTCAAAAAGCGAAAAACGCCCATCCTTGAGGAGGTTTCGTAGGCCGACGTAAGGGATCTAGGCTTGCTTGGCAAATCATAGGAAAGACTGGATCCTCACGCCTTTTCCGCGCAAAGCTCAGGATGGCAATCTGGTTTACTCAATTAGCCATTTTCAACCAGGGTAGGGAACAGATCATTTACTGGAATGCAAAAAATAGAATTTATACAAAGAATATTGACTCGACTTAACAAGATACAACATCGGATTAATCCATCAATCTCAGTAAATGTCTATTCCTTTCAGTCTATTTGTTTTTTTACAGATAACCCTTTTTTAGCTTGCTCTACGATATGAGCAAAACTATCGGCGTTATTTACAGCAAGCTCTGCTAGCATCTTGCGATCAATAGCAATACCAGCTTTCAAGAGTCCGTTAATAAAGGTAGAATAAATCATACCATGTTCTCTAACCGCTGCATTGATCCTTTGAATCCATAGACCTCTAAAGTCACGCTTGCGATTTCTACGATCTCTATAAGCATACTGCAGTGCTTTCTCTACTTTTTCAATAGCTATTCTAAAACAATTTTTTGCTCTGCCTCTATAACCTTTGGCAAGTTTGATTATTTTTTTGTGACGATTTTTGGATACTTTTCCTGCTTTTGCACGTGTCATAATTTTAACTCTCGTTTTTTAATTAGTTCCATTTGGAAGGAATATCTTTACCAATCTTTTTGCATCTTGATCGCAAAGAACTGCCGTCCCTCTTTGGTTACGAAGTTGAGCTTTTGTACGACGTCTCATAAAGTGCTGCTTACCAGCTTGACCAGCTTTTACTTTACCTGTTGCAGTAAGCTTAAAGCGTTTTTTTGCACCCGAATGGGTTTTCATTTTAGGCATATTCATGTCTCTTAATTTGGCATTTAAAAAATAAACAAACAGCAAATTAGGCATACCAGGGCCACGTTGCTGCGAGTCAGTATATACAATTATAATTATTTTTCAAGCCTCTAAATTTATAAATAAAAGTTTTTATTAACTAAAGGCCTGAATAAAAAGATACTACTTATTGAGCAGCCGGTTTCCCAGCTTTTCCATGGTTATCATGGCTTTTTCCATGATCGTCATGACTTTTTCCGTGATCTTCGTTGTTTTTCCCATGATCGTCATGGCTTTTTCCATGCTTTTCAACCGGCACAGAAATAGCCGCGGACGATGCAAAGGCAAGTTTTGCGAAAGCAAGAACGCTAAGCAACACTATTAGTTTTTTCAACATATTAGAACTCCTTATAAATAAATCTTTATTTATTGATGCTACTTAATTGCTAAATAACATCAATTTATTTAGCTTCTTTACTATGTTCATGTTCTTCATGTTTCTCATGTTTTTTCTCTTCATGTTTTTCATGCTTCTCATGCTTATTCTTATGCTTTTTATGCTTTCCGTTCTTCTCGTGATGCTCATGCTCTTTTCCCTTCACAACTTCATGCTCTGGTTTTTTGCTCGTGCTATCAGCACCAGCAGCAAAAGCAACTTTTGCAAAAGCAAGAATACTAAGCAAGACTACTAGTTTCTTTAACATACTAAACTCCTTCAACTTAAAAAAATAGACTTTATATTAATTGGTTACTAATTAAACAATTATTATTTAGCTTTGTTTCCTTCAGCTTTGTCGTCCATTTTTTCAGCCATTTTGTCGTCCATTTTGTCTTTCATGCTGTCTTTATCAGCAGCATCTTTAGTAACTTCAGTAGCAGGTTTTTTATTCATGTCAGCGTCAGCTGCAAAAGCAACTTTTGAAAAAGCGAATACACTAACTAAAATAACAAATAATCTTAACATTTTTAAACTCCTTAAATAAATTAACTTGGTGCACACACTCTAACATTTTTCTCAAAGAAATAAACTAGATTTTTTATTTTTTTATCTTTAAAGAATTACAAATTTTATAAATTTCACTTTTACTACAGTATTTATGGTATTTTTGAGACAGTTTTTCGGTGATATCCTTTGCACGCTCACCTGAAATAAGTAAATCTTTAATTTCTGTGGCTATTTTTTCTGGAGATATATCAATTAATTTCTTACCAGAAATTAACAATACTATTTCTCCTCTTGGTAAATTCTTCTTATAATATTCTATTAAACTTGATAAATTACCTGTTTTAGAATCTTGAAATAATTTGGTTAACTCTCTAGAAACGTTAGCTTGGCGATTTCCTAAGATTTTTAGTGCCGCTTCTAATGAAGATACAATTCTTACAGGACTGTCAAAAAAGATAAGCGTGGCATCAAAGTCTATGAATTCTGCAAAAACTTGCTCTCTTCCTATATTTGTCTTAGGTAGAAATCCGGCGAATATAAATCGATCAGATGGTAATCCTGAAATAGTTAATGCCGCAATGGGAGCTGAAACTCCTGGTATTATATCAATAAAATAGCCTTTTTCTTTTAATTCTCTAACTAATTTATACCCAGGATCTGAAATTAATGGAGTTCCGGCATCAGAGATTAAAGAAACAACTTTTCCAGACTCTATGTTTTTTATTACGTATTTACGTGTTGCCTCATCACTTTTATCATTATATACAGAAAGAGGAGTAATGATATGATGTTTCGCTAGTAATTTTCCCGATACTCTGGTATCTTCACAAAAAATAATATCAGAATTCTTTAAAGTCTCGATTGCACGAATGGTAATGTCATTTAAGTTGCCAATTGGAGTTGACACTATGTAAAGCCCGGGTTTAAAATTCATATTAAATAAATCATTGTCTTAAATTTAGAGATGTAACATGAACAATATAAAACAAAAATTTACAAAACTCATTATTTCTTTTTATTGTCTATTTGCTCTTAATGCTTGTGAATCTGGGCATAATGTTAATAGTAGTAAAAAGAACATGTCTAATAATGTGACTGAGATTGCTCTATTACTCCCATTGTCTGGTGAAAATGAAGTGCTTGGAAAACAATATGCTGGATTAATAAAGATGGGTTTAGGTGATGGTGCTAAAACCAAAATTAAAGTCACATCTTACGACTCGTCTGATGAAACTAAATTAAAAGATTCGATTAAAAGAATATTGGAACAAAAAACCAAGATTATAATTGGACCAATATATTCTAAAGATACTAAAATTTTATCTGCCCAAATTAAGGGGCAAGATGTAATAGCTATGTCTCTTTCAAATGACCCAACCTTAGCAGATAATAATATTTTTGTCTTTGGTCATGCTCCTATGAGGCAAATGGAGCAAATCACTACTTATCTAATAAATAACGAATATAAAAATTATATAATATTGTTACCAGCTGGTAGATATTCACAAACTGTTAGTAAAATAATTCAGAATATTATAGCAAATAAAGATGCTGCGCTAAGTAGAATGGAATTTTATAATAATAGCGACGAAGATATAGAAAAAGCTATTAATATTGTCGCTGACACAGCGGATAATTTAAACGAATATGATGAGAATTTAAAGCGTCCAGTGGTTATAGTTGGAGATGATCCAGAAAATTTAAAAAGAATATATAAAATTGCTAAGAATTTTAATCTAGATAAAAAGGCCATTATTGCAGGAGACAATAGGATAGATGTAGATCAAGACCAACAATTTGATATTATTTATACAGGCGCAATTGCTCTTGATAATGGTAATTTAAAGCAAAGAGCTGCTACGTTAGGCGTGAACCACTTTTCATTTATGCATACTCTTGCCTACGATGCTGGTAAAATAATTGCGAGCAGCATAGTTAATGGTTACAATAAGGAAGAATTCTTGTCTAGATTACAAAGCTCAGAAAAGTTCTCTGGACTTTCCGGGAAAATATATTTTGTAGACTCTATAGCTCAGCGTGAATATGAAATCATAAGAAAACAAAACGGAGCTTACGTTGTTCAGGATAATAACCTAAGAGCAGTAACAGAAGAAGTGTTATCTACCCCTAGTAAGTAACTATTTTTGTAAAAATCTTGTTTACTTTAACCAATGGTTGAGCTAACCTAAGCTCTAGGTAAGGTCGTTTGGCTTTAGATAACACAGGAAGTCGCTACGTTCTTTAACTTATTCATGCAGTGTTTTATAAAAATATATATAAAATTATGAATATCAAAACATTAAAAACTTATGATGAAATAGTGCAATCATTTGATGCGTTTATTGAATTACGACCACACTTAGCAAGTAAAGAAAATTTTGTCGATCAAGTTATCGATCAACAAAAAGAAGGATATGAAATTATCGCAATCGAAGAAAATGGAGAATTTGTAGCATGTATAGGATTTCGTTTTCTTGCAACGCTTGCTTGGGATAAAATCCTCTACATTGACGATCTGATCACAAAAGAAAAAACTCGGGGTAAGGGGTATGGTAAAATTCTCTTAGATCATGTTATCCAAATTGCGAGAGAACACTTGTGTAAAGAAGTTCATTTGGATACAGGATACACAAGACATGATGCACATAAAGTTTACCTAAAACAGGGTTTTGAATTTAATTGCCATCACTTAGCGCTAAAACTTGAATAACCATTGCTGATTTTGAAGTAAGTAATCATTTTAGGAGGAATAATAAATGAAATTTTTTTTAAGAGGTCTTGAAAAATCTATAGCACAAGATTTTGTTGCTGCAAGTAGCAGTGGATCAAAAACTGTGGAGTTAGCTACAAAATATAATGTTCCGTTTATTCATGCTAGAGCGCAAGCAGGATGCCCTGGTATCATGAATCCACTTGGTGAAACTCCATCAATCGAACTAGAATGGGGAAATGGGTTTTGCAATCCAGATAAGACGGCTAGATTTTCCCAATTTACTCAAGCCCTGGAGTCTATGGAGTTTTATAGCAATGGCGATATAGAAGGGTTAAGAAATAGTTATTTAGCACTAAACGTTCACGGTAGAGTAATGTTAACCTATATTGCCGAGCAGAATAACTGTCTAAAAGCTGTTTTGACGTCTATAGCAGATCTTGCAAGCCATGGACTAGATATGTTAGAGGTACCATATGGTAAGGGAGGGCAAACGACGCTTGCTATTTTTGATGCGTACATCACTCCTAAATTTAGTTTTTTGCAGGAAGAATCACAACAAGTCCAAGAAGTACTAGCACCTCTTGCTGATCCTAAACTTCATGAATTTGATGATAATTTTGTGAAAAACCTACTTAGAGGAGGCAATTCGGAAGAAGAAGACATAATAAAAAGTGATTCAGCATTGTTGATGACTTTAGACAGATTGCTACATGATGAAATTGTTGATGCCAGTACATTATCTTGCCCAAGTATCCGTCATTTATTGGTTGAACAAGATATAGACAACTTAGTTGCTATACAAGGTGAATTGATAACAGAAATCCCCAACGATTAATTAATGTGGAAACAGCGTTTCCAGTTAGGTGTTATTGAATCTTTATTAGTTTATTCAAGCACAGTAAGTCTCCAAAATTTATAATAACCGCTATGATGGCGGTTATTATAAAACAACAGTAGATGTACCACGAATCGGATTACATTAGTGTTTTTATATTTAATTGGCAGATATTATTTCTTAATTGTAGCATTTCATCGGGAAGTTTTATTTTAAGTTTGTAAAGATGAGTATCTACCGTAGAAGACTCGCTATTTTCATGATATTTCCAAATGTTTTTTAAAAGCGATTCTTTTTTAATTTTGTAATCTGGGCTGAGTAACATAAATTTGAAAATATCATTTTCTTTTTCTGTTAACTTGATCAATTTTTCTTGTGAATTTAATGTGCGTAATCTTTCATTGTAAATAAAATCATCATTAATTACACAAAAAATATCTTTACTATTATTTGTGCCTTCTATTATTTTTAGCAAACTATTCAACTTAAATGGTTTTGAAATTTTTATTTCATCTTTTAAAAATTTATTTCCATTTGTTATGGTTACAATGGTTTTAATCTTATATTGCTGGATAGCTTCTGGTTTTTGGCAGTCAAAATCTATTATTAGTAAATCAATTTTGCTGTGGGAATCAATAGACTTTTGTAAATTATTACTAATAAACAAAAAATCAATATTTGGTAAATTACATTTTATTGAATCAGCTAGCAGGTTACTCTTAGTAACTATGACTATTTTTTTGACCAGACTAGAATTGATCGACATCATTTATTTATGCTAACACTCTTGGCAGTTTGTCCTTTCTGAACCCAGTATCCCTCACTAGGTGATAAATCAGAATCAACTGCGCCTCTGTCATCAAAAACAAAACAATCTCCTGTCCATGCACCATTTTTGTTTTTGGTATCCTCAAGATATTGTAAGATTCCACCTCTGAGATGAAACACTTGCTCATAACCAAGTGTTTTCATATAAGCTGTAGATTTTTCACATCTTATTCCGCCAGTACAGAACATAGCTATTTTCTTATTTTTAAATAACTCTGAATTTTTTTCAGCCCATTCAGGGAATTCCCTAAAAGTCTCGGTATGCGGATCTATAGCTTTCTGAAAACTTCCTACTTTTACTTCGTAGCTATTCCTTGTATCTACAACTACTACATCACTTCCTTTTATAAATTGATCCCAGTCAGTTGTCTCAATATAGTTACCTTTTAAGTTCTCTACATCGATTTCTCCAGATTTCATTGAAACGATCTCATTTTTTATCTTTACTTTGATTTTGGAAAATGGTTGCGTGCTACAATAATTTACTTTTATATTAATATCTTTTGGATTGGTAAGACTTCTTAATTCCTCAATAACTAAATGTAGGTTATCTTCTTTTCCAGAAATAGACCCATTAAAACCTTCATGAGCAATAATTATAGTACCTCTTATATACTTCTTTTTAGATATTAATAAGATTTTAGGTAGTAAAATTTCTAGTTCAGGAAGATTTACAAAACTGTAAAAACTAAGCACAGCTACAGGATTCGTATCATTGCTTAGACCTATATTATCTAACTGATTATCTATGTTTTCCATATTAATTTTCTAAAATTATTATTTAATTGGCAATACCATAAACATACTAAAATCTCTTCTTTTTACAAGCAAGATTGCATTTTTTTTATTACTAGATTTTAACTTTTTGTATATTAAATCAAATTGACCTATATCATTTATGGGCTCTTGGTTAATGGCAAGAACAATGTCGCCAACTCTTAACTTAATGTTTGGATCATCTGATTTTAGTTCAGTAACGAAAAGTCCATTAGCATTTTTGTCAAGATTGAACCTATTTTTTAAATCTTCAGTTAAGTTAGTAAAAACAACGTCAGATTTTTCCAATAGGTTTTTACTATTGATGGTTTTAGAAGGACTAACACTGACTTCTGATTCATCTTCTTTATCATCTATAACTTCAGAAATTGTAGCTTTGAGATTTATATTTTTCCCATCGCGTATGATTGTTAATTTTATTTCGTCTCCAACCTGAGTTTCAGCTACAAACAATTGTAATTTTCTTGAATTTAAAACTTTTTTATCATTAAATTCAAGTATCAAATCCCCTCTTTTTAAGCCAGCTTTGTTGCCTGAACCGCCGGCTTTAACATCGACCACTAACACACCATAATCTTTATCAAGATTTAATGCTTCCGATAGTTCTTTAGTATTTTCTTGGATTGCTATATCTAGCCTTCCACGACTTATTTTTCCACTTTTCTTTAATTCATAAACTATATTTTGTGCCCTGTTAGACGGAATTGCAAAACCAATTCCAACGTTAGTACCACCAGCAACGGCAGGAATTGATGTATTAATACCTATTACTTTTCCTTCAATGTTGAAAAGTGGACCACCAGAATTTCCCGTATTAATTGCTGCATCGGTTTGAATAAAATCATCAACCAATTCATCCATACCAGAGCCGAGGTCTCTTCCTTTCGAAGAAATAATCCCTGTGGTAACAGTGCCACCAAAACCAAGTGAGTTTCCTATAGCTATCACTACGTCCCCCACTCTTGCTTCGGTAGAATTGCCGAATGAAACAAAAGGTAACTTTTTGGCAGGGTTGATTTTTATTAGAGCTAGATCTGTTTGTGGATCTCTACCCACTATTACTGCTGGTAGTTCCGTGTTATCTGATAATTTTACATGGATCTCATCTGATCCGGCGATAACGTGATGATTAGTTACTATTAATCCAGTTTCGTCAATAATGAAACCTGATCCTAGAGACAGAGCCCTTGGACCAGAATATAAATCAAACGCAAAAGGCATATTAAATTGTCTGAAAAAGTCACTAAATTCTTCAAAAGGTATTAATTCTGGTAAATGGCCATCTTTAGATTGTTTCTTTTTATTATATTTTACTGTGTAAATATTAACCACAGCTGGCATTAAAGGTTCTACTACGTCAGCAAAGCTTGTTATTGGCAGTCCTTTGTTAGCGGAAGCAATGGTACCAGAAAAATTTCCAATTATTGTAATTAAAATAAATAACCCAATAAAATATTTTTTCATAAAACTATTTCCCTAATTTTAGATATCTGAAAAACTCAGAATCTGGAGAAAGAACAAACTGAGTATTTTCCTTTGGTAATGATGCTTTATATGCAATTAAAGAAGCATAAAACTTAAAAAACTCTGGATCCTTTGAATAAGCTTGATTATAAAGATGCGCAGCTTCTGCATCTCCAAGTCCCTTAGTTTTTTGAGAGTCCATATAAGCGTTAGCCAAGATTATTTTACTTTCTTTGTCAGCTTTAGATCTTATTCTTGCTGCTTCTTCGTTTCCCTCAGCCCTAATTTGATTTGCTTCTTTTTCGCGATCAGTTTGCATACGCATATAAATAGCAGTACTGTTTTCTGGAGGTAAGTCTGCCTTTAAAATCCTAACATCAATTACTTCTACCCCAAAATTCTTTGCCTCTGAATAGGTTAGATCTCTTATTTGTAACATTAAATTTGCTCTTTTATCAGTAAGAAGAGTATTTAATGGAACTTTACCAATTACAGTACGCATTGCTGATTCTAGAATCTTGTTCAAACGAAGTTGTGCGCCTTGATAGTTATGCACAGTTTTAATAAACTCAACTGTATTTACGATCCTAAATTTTGCAAAAGCGTCAACAATTACCCTTTTTTCGTCTGAAGCAGTTACTTCTTTTGCCTCAGCTTTAACATCCAAAATTCTTCTGTCAAAAAACTGTACATTTTGAATGAAAGGAATTTTTATATTTAATCCAGGGGACTCAATTACTCTAACAGCTTCACCAAATTGGAATACAACAGCGTTTTGTCTTTGATCAACACTAAACAAAGATCCTGACAGAACCATCAGCATTCCAAATGCTGCAAATGTAACATAATAAATTTTATTCATAATTTTATAATATCTTATTAATTTCTATAACTTATTGGCTACTCGTCGTAGCTTTAGGCTTTACTGCCATATGTGGGAGCATTCCATCGCCACCCATTATTACTTTATCAGACTGGTACAGGATTTCCTTCAAAGCATCTAAATATAGCCTATTACGGGTTATTTCTTTATTTAATAAATACTCATTATATATTGCAGTAAATCTTGAAGCATCACCTTCAGCTTTGGCGATTACCTCTGCTTTATACCCTTCAGACTCCTCATAAACTTTTGCCGCTTCTCCTCTAGCTTTTGGCAAAATGTTATTCCTATAGGATTGTGCTTCATTAATTTCTTTTTCCTTGTCTGCTTTTGCTGTTTGCACATCTCTATAAGCCTGGATGGCTTCTTTAGGAGGCTCAGCTTTTAAAAGTTTTACTTGTTCTATAGCAACACCACTTTTGTATTGTTCTAAAATTTGCTTTATTAGACCTTCAATTTTATCAGCAATTTCTTGCTTCTGGTTGGAAAGTACTGAGGCAATTGGTATGTTTCCTATCACTTCCCTGATAGCGCTTTCTGAGACAGCCTTTACAGCTTCTTCTGGATCGGTAACATTGAATAGATAATCAGATAAATTGGATATGTGCCACATTACGTCCACATTTAACTCAATAATATTCTCGTCACCAGTTAGCATAATGCTTTCAGCCGCAACATCTCTATCTTTGCTTAAGTCTGCTCCGGCGTTATTTCTAGACTTTCCATTGGATCTGTAGCCAATCTCTATTCTTCTGGATTGTGCGACTTTCTCTATTTCTACAATTTCAAATGGGCTAGGCAATTTATAATTTAAACCTGGCATGGCTTTCCTATGAAATTTACCAAATCTAATGATAGCAGCTTCTTCTCCTTCTTCTACTTTGTAAAAACCATTTGCAAGCCACAATAATGTAATGCCTACTGCAACCCAAATTAATGATTTGCCATTAAAGTTGAATTGAAAATTATCAAAGTTAAATTGATCCTTGCGTTTCTTAGTAAAAATGTTTTCCTTTGGTTCGAAATCTTCCCAAGGGGATTTTTTAAAAATTAGATTATATATTTTATTTGTCATTATTTGAACTATAGTTTAGATGTTTAAGTAGTTTATAGAGACGAATCGACCATTTAATAATATAGTAAGATTATTTAATATTGCAAGTATGTCAACCTTAATTAAACCACAAATTAAAACGAAAATTGCTGCTATTGCCTTTTCTGACAATTCTAAGGTTATAGACCGATCTTCCGAAATAATTATAAAAGACAAAGATATTGGTTTTTCTATAGATATTGATGGGATTGATTTGGCAGAGGCGAAAAGAGTTAGAGAGCTTATAATAACTGAGTTGCAAGAGATTGCTGATATTGGTAAAATTAACATTGTTTTAACAAGCTCAGAAAGCAAACAAAAATCACAAAAAGACCAAAGCTCTAAAATAATACTTGATAATATTGACAAAGTAATTTTGGTAGCTGCTGGTAAGGGAGGCGTAGGAAAATCGACTATATCAGCACTTCTTGCTCAAAAATTAGCTAGTCAGGGGAAAAAAATTGGTTTACTTGATGCAGATATTTATGGCCCTTCCATACCAAATATATTTGCATCAAGTGGTAAACCAGAACTTTTAAACAAAAGAATGATCCCGCTTTATAATCATAATGTAAAAATAAACTCAATTGGCTTTATTACTGATCCTTTATCATCAATCAGCTGGCGTGGCCCTATGACTAGTAAAGCTCTGTATCAGTTGATTTCTTTGACAGATTGGGGAAAACTTGATTATTTGATAGTTGATACCCCCCCTGGTACTGGCGATATACATTTAAGCTTGCTACAGAATTATCTTGTTTCTGGGGTAATAATGGTCACAACGCCACAAAAAATTTCAGCAATTGATGTGCAAAGAGCTATAAATTTATATAAAAAATTTGCTGTACCAATAATAGGAATAATTGAGAATATGAGCTACTACATCGTGCCAAATTCTTCGGAAAAAATAAACATATTTTCAGGTAGTAGTGGCAATCAAATATCCACAGATTATAATATTCCACTTTTAGCTAAAATACCTTTAAACACAGGATTAGCTGAGGCATGTGACAAGGGAGAATCTCTTCAAAAATACTTTAATTTATTAGATTTTAAAATTTAGAAAATTAAAGTGCTTCTCTTTATAATTATTTAATTATCTTGTCAGCATTACTCAACAATTCCTGAGGAATTGTAATACCAAGCTCTTTAGCTGTTTTTAGATTGATATAAAGCTCAGTTTTTACTGGAAATTGAGTTGGAATTTTACTTATTTCTTCACCATTTATGACTCGTACAATAATGGCAGCAGTCTGCTTGCCGATTTCGTATTGGTTTGGACCAAGGGCAGCAAGTGGGCCATCTTTTACTATGTCTGTATCACTAACAAACACTGGAATTTTCTGATCTTTAGCAACCTTGACGATTATTTGTATAGCACTTAAAGCTGTACTATCATTACTGATGAAAATTGCATCAACTGTACTTGCTAACTTTTGTGTAGCTTGCATAACTTCAGATGTTTGACTTGCAACTTGTGTTACCAATTTTATTCCAAACTTAGGACAGATTTCTTCAAGGTTTTTGATTAAACTAACTGAATTTGCTTCACTTGGATTATAGAGGAATCCTAAAGTTTTCATATTAGGTTTGATTTTTTTGAACATCTCTAATTGCGGTTCTAATGCAATGTAATTTGATACACCAGTAACAAATTCACCTGAATTATTTAGGTTGTTTACTAAATTAGCACCTAATGGATCAGTAACAGAGGAAAAAACCAACTTAACTTTTTTATCCTTTACATATTTCATAAAGGACTGTGAAGAGACTGTGGCAATACCGACTACAACATCGGGATTTTTACTTACAAACTTACTGGCGATTGCCTGAGCTAGTGCTACGCTTGCTTGAGCATACTCAACTTGAATATCGAGATTAGAATTATCAAACCCAGCATCTTTCAACCCATCAACAATACCAGAAGTAGTGGCATCAAGAGCTGGGTGTTTGGCAAATTGGCTTACATAAACCCTAGTTTTTTTGTTTTGTTTTGCAGCAGCCAAATCTGCGAAATTTAGTAATAAACTAATAATGAGAAGTAATTTTGAGATCTTTTTAAACATTTTTATTCCAACATACTTTTATTTAATTTTTTGCAAAATAGTCCTATATCCATGATAATTTTCTTCTTTTAAAAACCTTGAAACCCGGCCAATCGTTGTTAAACTTGCTTTAGTAATTTTTTGAATATCTCGATAAGATAAATCTCCACGCTCCAAAAGTTGACAAACTTTCCATCTCTCTTGCAGGGCCTTTAACTCAGCTGGGGTACACAAATCAGCAAAAAAATTCTTAACTTCACTCTTGTTATCCAGTTTTAAAATAGCGTCGTATAATTCTAGTAGGTTTCTGTGGTGATCATCGTTCATAATAATATTTTACCCATTGATGTACTACTATATTAGTATGATAGTACAATGTTATTGAGAATCTGTCAAGGGAAAAATTATTAAGAAGCCGTTTATTAAGCTAACAGTAATTTCTATTTAAATTGGCAACCATTTTCCCTCAGAGTTTTTTTTATATTTTTTTTCGACCGCTGCCCATGCAACTTTGTGTGCCACCTGTTCTTGAGATTCACTTGGATCTCTTCTCTTATCCGGTGACTCATATTGTTCCCATGCGTGATTAAAAGCTTCTCTGTATATGTCTTGAGCATGAAAGGGTAAATTATTCCTTACTCCTTTAGGCAAGTCGGTGTTTTGTTTATAAGTCATTTTAGCTACTACCGTTGTTAATTAGTGACCTTTTTAGAATAACTTTTTAGCGTTTTACTAAGTTACGATAACGGTAACTGT
>CAMCTQ010000012.1 GCA_945878545.1 Rickettsia typhi | reverse complement strand
TCTTTTGGTAAAACTTTTATCAGCAGGAATAATTTTAATAATCAGATAGGTGTACCTATTAATCTGGCCTCAGTATCAGATGATGATGAATTCGTTGTGATAGAGATGGGGATGAGAGCGGCTGGAGAGATCAGTCATTTAACAAAACAAGTGACGCCAGATATAGCCGTAATTACTTCAGTAGCAGAAGGGCATTTAGAGTTTTTTGACTCTGTTGAGAAAATTGCTGATGCAAAGTCAGAAATTTTTGAGGGGTTGGATATTAATTCTGGAGTTGCAATATTAAATCGTGATATTTCAACTTACAGAAGATGTATGGAAAATATAGATATTGCTGGTGTTGGCAACATAAAAACTTTTGGTAAATCACAGTTTGCAAATGTACGATTTGTATCCTACTCTCTTGTAGATTTAGGAATGGTGAAATTGGTTTATAGCATTTTTAATGAGAAAGTAGAGTTTGTTATGCCTGCTATACCTAGGCATATGGCAACTAATTTTGCAGCTGTTCTCGCTGTTATTCATACTTTTGGCCTTGATATAAACCAAGCAGTGAAAGTTCTGGCGACTTTCAAACCCAAGATTGGAAGAGGGTTGGTTGTAAAAGTAAAAAAAGATAACAAAGAGTATAGTATTATTACTGATTACTATAATGCAAATCCTGAATCTATGAAGGCCGGGCTTGAATATTTGCACCAATTTAAAAATACAAAAAAAATAGCGATACTAGGCGATATGAAGGAACTTGGTAAGGATGAAGTTAAGATTCATCATGCTGCTATTTCACATATTGTTAAATCAGGCGTAAAAAAACTATTTTTAGTTGGTGAGATTATAACTCAGATTATAAGCGATATACCAAAAAGTATTTTAGTATATACATATAAAAATTCTGATGATCTAGCTCATGATATTAATAAACACATAGAAGGCGGAGAGGTTATCTTGATCAAAGGCTCTAGAAGCATTCGTCTTGAAAAGGTAGCAGAGACTCTAGGAGTTACAAATGCTCTATAATATATTTCTGCCATATGCAAGTTACTGGCATGTAGCCAATTTAATGACTTATATTACATTTAGAAGTGGAATGGCAATATTAAGCAGCTTGCTTGTAAGTTTTATAATAGGTCCAAGAATTATCTCAAAACTAAAGGCGTTGCAAAAAAGGGGGCAGCCAATTAGAGAGGATGGCCCTGATTCTCATTTTGCTAAAGCTGGCACACCGACGATGGGTGGAATAATTATTATTAGTGCCACATTGTTTTCTATATTATTGTTCTCAGATCTTGCGAACCCTTACGTTTGGATAATTATTTTTGTTTTAATAATGTTTGGGTTACTTGGTTTTCTAGATGATTACACTAAAGTTAGCAAATTTAATTATCGTGGCATTACAGGTAAGAAAAAGTTACTTTTCCAATTCGCTGTTAGTTTATTTGCGTTTGCAGCTATAAAATACTGCTCGCTGCACTCTCATGCAACTGATTTAGCTGTGCCATTTTCTAAGACGCTTTTAATTGATCTTGGGTATTTTTACTTCCCTTTTGCTATGTGTGTTATTATCGGGTCTTCTAATGCGGTAAATTTAACTGATGGTCTTGATGGTCTTGCTATTGGTACTGTAACGATAGCAGCTAGTACATTTGCTATTATTTCTTATCTTGTAGGTAATTTTACCTATGCAAATTATTTACAAATTATTTACGTACCACATGTTGGAGAACTTGCTGTTGTTTGCTCTGCTCTGGTAGGTAGTGGTCTAGGATTTTTGTGGTACAATTGTAAACCAGCTGAAGTTTTTATGGGAGATACAGGAAGTTTATCTCTAGGGGCTGTGATTGGTACTATCAGCGTTATTACAAAACATGAAATTGTACTTGCTATAGTAGGTGGGGTCTTTGTTATTGAGACATTATCAGTTATCATACAAGTATATTATTTTAAAATGACTAACGGTAAAAGATTTTTTAAAATGGCACCTATTCACCATCATTTCGAAAAGAAAGGCTGGCCTGAAACCAAGGTAGTTACAAGATTTTGGGTCCTGGCGATAGCTTTTGCTTTAATTGGACTTTCATCATTAAAATTAAGGTAAGAGATGTTTGGTGATAATCCAAAACTTCCAGTAGTGAAGGGAGATGGGAGTAGTTTGTTTATAAAAACTATTTTTAAGACATTGCAGGCTGAAGGTCCTAACGTAGGAGTTCCAGCAATTTTTTTAAGGTTAGGAGGATGCAATCTAGCTTGTAGTTTCTGTGATACTGAATTTGAGGATTATTCGAAAAAAAACCTTGATGAGATAATTCTCCAAACTCAAACTCTAAGTAAAAATAATCAGAATAAACAATCCATATTTTTGGTTGTTATCACAGGTGGTGAGCCTTTTAGACAGCCAATATATAAATTGTGTGAAAGATTATTACAATTGAATTACAAAGTTCAAATAGAAACTAATGGAACATTATATCAAGATCTCCCAGAGGCCATTGAGATTGTTTGCTCGCCTAAGATTACAAATTCAAAATATCATAATATTAGGCAAGATTTATTGCCCAAAATCACAGCTTTTAAGTATATAATATCTGCGAATTTACCTGGCTATGATGAGGTGCCAGATTTAGGACAATCGCTCTATAATACACCAGTTTTTGTTCAAGCAATGGATGAATACGATGCAGCACGCAATATAGCAAATAAAAAACTAGCAGTTTCTATTGCGCTTGATAATAACTATCGTTTATCATACCAGATACATAAGGAATTGGATATTGAATAGCTATATAAGTAAATTATAAGGTGTAAGAAATGAAAATAAAAAAAGCAATAGTACTTGTTAGCGGCGGAGTTGATTCTTCAACTGTTTTGGCCCATGTAGAGGCTCAAGGTTATGAAATATATGCAATTAGTTTTAATTATGGGCAGAAGCAGATTGTTGAAATTAAAAAAATTCAGCAATTTATCAAAAGATATAAAGTTAAAGAGCATAAAATTATAAATATTGATCTTAAGAGTTTTGGGGGATCAGCATTAACTGATGATAATATAGATGTACCTACTTATGAGAAGGCAAGTGATGTGGGGAATCAAATTCCAACTACATATGTTCCAGCAAGAAATACAATTTTTTTAAGTTACGCACTTGGTTTCGCTGAAATAAGAGGCGCGAATGATATATTTCTTGGGGTGCATGCAACGGATTATTCGAATTATCCAGATTGTCGCCCGGAATATATAAAGAGTTTTGAGGCTATGGCCAATCTGGCAACTGCTGAAGGGGTTAAAAGTAATAAGATTAATATTCATGCCCCTATTATTAACATGACAAAGACAGAAATAGTTGCTATGGGTCTTGCCATGGGGGTAGACTATTCTTCTACGATATCTTGTTATGATCCAACTGCTGACGGTGATTCATGCGGAAAATGTCTTGCTTGTTTAGTGCGTCTCAAGGCTTTTGAAGACAATGGAATGCAGGATCCAATTTCATATATTAAGAGGAGTTGATCATGAATGTACAACCTTTTTTTGGCTCATTTCCGGTAATAGATTTGGGGGATATTGTGCTTAGGGATATTAGAGTAGAGGATGCCGGGGCTTATTTAGATTACATGAGTAACGATCAGATGGCTGGTTTTCTTACAAAAGAAAATAGGCCTCAGAGTTTTGATGCGGCAGTAGAGGAGGTTAGTTATTGGGGGGGGTTATTTCCTTCAAAGAGGAGTATATATTGGGCGATTGCTCTTAAAGAGAATAATAGAATGATTGGCACGGCTGGTTTTAACATGATATCTTTTCCCAATTCCAGGGCAGAGATTAGTTATGATTTGGATCCAGATTATTGGGGGAAGGGAGTAATGCTTCGTTCCATCAAAGCAGTATTAAAATTTTCTGACCATATGCTTGGGATTGTCAGAATTCAGGCAACTGTTATTACAACTAATGAACGTTCATTAAAAGTTCTAGATCGATGTGGTTTTAAGCGAGAAGGTTATTTAGAGAAATATGAAGTAGTCGAAGGAGAGCTTAAAGATTATTACATGTATGCGAGGGTAAATATATGAAAAATATATTTTTAGTTAAGATCATACTGGTTGCTACTGTGCTGACATTTTCTTTCCAATCAAGAGCAGAAATATTAGAAACTAAAGATGCTAGTATAATAAAAAGTAAGATTTCAAAATTGCAAACTGGTGACATGGTTTTATTCGATGTTAAGCACGTTATCTTTCATTCTAGTGATCAAGTTATGTTTCATGAGCATAAATCATTCTTCAAGCAGAAATTTGCCCAAATTGAGAAAAAGCTTGGTAAAGACGAGGCCATAAGGCTTAATAGCATAGTCCTTAGTTCATATAAACCAATGATAGTTGATCATGAAATATCAGAAATTATTAACGAAGCACAGAAATGGGGGATTATCGTTTTTGCTCTAACAAGTGGTCATACGAGCGATTATGGTATTATAAAAAATAGAGCTGATTTACGCATCAAGGCTATTAGAGATATTGGTATAGATTTTGCAAAGTCTAAAGATTTACCATATATTGATCTAAGCGATGGTAGTAATTTGTCTGCAGGAAATAATAGTAATCCACTATTTCAAGATGGCGTAATTTTTGCTTCTAGGAGTCCTAAAGGAGAAATATTAGGTCGCTTTTTAAAAGCAGCTAAATTAAAGCCTAAGAAAATAGTTTTTATTGATAATCAACTCCGAAACGTAATTTTAGTAGAAGCAAAATGTAAGGAACTTGGTATTGAGTATGTAGGTATACATTTTACCAAATTATATAAGAAATCTTATGAGCAATTAGACAAAAAACTTGCTGAGAAAAAATTTGAAATCCTTCTGTCTGAAGATAAGTGGATCAGTGATGATGAAGCTAGTCTTATGATCGAAAAATAGGTTTAATCCATTGTTTTATGAAAATCTTTAATATCTTGATGAACAGGAAGCTTGGTGGTGCAGAGCAAGCTTTCTTGGACTACAATTATGCCCTAACCTTAAAAGGGCATAATGTGTTCAATATAACTAGCTCTTTCGCTCAAATTAATAATAGAGGAATCAGTTCTATAAAATTACCAAATCTAGTACCTTGGTGCAGTCTTTCAAAGATATATTTAAAGTTACTAATATTGTTTTATAAACCAGATTTGATAATAGTTCATGGTGGGAGAGCTGTTAATTTTGCTTATGGTACTGGTATAAAAAATGTACCTATAATAGGTGTTACCCATTCTTATAGTACCCGGCATATTTTAAAATGTAATTATGTAATTGCGTTAGACTATCTTTTAAAAAAACATTTAGTGGATACAGGTTATCCTGATTCGCAAATATTTATTGTGTCTAATATGGTAAATACTCCTCCAAAAAAACTAGATAGTTTGAACTCAAAAAAAACTGCCTATGTTATAGGCGCCCTTGGTAGATTCGTTCCAGAAAAAGGTTTTAATTACTTGATAGAGGCTATTAGTATATTAAGAGATAGGCGATACAACGTTAAACTAGTGCTTGGTGGTGCTGGTCCTTTGGAGACTCAACTTAAAAAACTTGCACTCGATATTAATATCGAAAAAAATGTTGAATTTATTGGTTGGATTAAAAATAAAAAGAACTTTTTTGAAGATGTAGATATTTTTTGCATACCATCGGTTTTTGAGACGTTCGGTATTGTGGCTTTGGAGGCTATGAGCGAGCAAGTAGCCATTGTTACAACAAAGACTGCAGGAGCCTCTCAAATTTTTGAGCAAGATATTGATGCGTTGATAACAAAAACTGCTTCAAGTCAAGAATTGGCCGATAAAATCGCATATCTTATTGACAATCCAGCTAAAAGAGAGGAATTAAAAAATAATGCTTATAATAAAATTGCTAATAAATACGATATACGAGTTGTCGCTGACAAACTTTCAGAAACACTAGAAAATATTTTATTATCATCAGGAAATTATAAATCTTAAAAATGACTATAGTGTTTCACATCTTTTATTGGAAGCTATAAAATCAGGATTTTTAAAATGTCTTTTAGTATATAATAAAGTTTTGCCAGTAGTGGTATCTATTAACGTTCCTCCAGCTGCTTGGATAAGAGCATGCCCCGCGGCGATATCCCACTCCATAGTTGGTCCAAATTTGGGATACACATCTACAGAACCCTCGGCTATCATGCAGAGTTTTATAGAACTTGGTATGCTGATTACTTCTGAAAAGCTATGATCTTGAATATATTGCTCAGTTTTCCAATTGAAATTTCTTGAGCTAACTACGGCAATGTAATTCTTGTCAGTTCTTTGTTCTATTTCAAGGGTTTTACCATTTTTTTCTATACACAATTTTTTTTCATGGTTTGTAAAATATAATTTTCTTGAAGTAGGTTGATAAATTAATCCAATGACAGGGATTTGATTACGAATAAGAGCAATATTAACAGTAAAACTATCCATATTTTTTATGTAGCTTTTTGTTCCATCAATTGGGTCAACAAGCCAAATCATTTCTTCATTTGAAATATCTTTTAATGGTTGCTCTTCACATATAATAGGTATTTTTTTATCTAATGCCGTTAATTTAGAATAGATAAAATTACTAATTTTTAAATCAGCATTAGTTACTGGTGAGTTGTCTTTTTTTTGTTCAATTATTAATCCTTCATTTCTTAAATCAATGGAGATTTCGCCAGCTTCGGTTATTATTTCTTTTAGATTCGAGATAAAGCTTTGATCCATTATGTGTCCTTAAGGTTTGATATTCTTGCTTCTAATCATAGCCTCAAATGTATTAGTAAGTAAATAGGCAATAGTCATTGGTCCCACTCCGCCAGGAACTGGTGTGATATAACTTACTTTATTTTTTACCGATTGAAAGTCAACGTCACCTACTACTTTATATTTATTTTCAAATTCAATTCTATTGATACCAACATCTATTACTATAGCTTTTTCTGAAAAATATTCTGAAGTGAAAAATAGGGGCTTTCCAATTGCTGCAATGACTATATCTGCACTAGAAGTAATAGTAGCCAAATTTGTGGTTTTAGAATGGCATAAGGTAACAGTAGCGTTTTCTTTGCTCAATAACGCAGCCAGTGGTTTACCAACGATATTTGATCGACCAATTATAGCAACATTCTTACCGCTAATGTCAATTTGCGTAAGTTTTATAAGCTCGAGGCAGCCTCTTGCAGTGCAGGGCAGGAAACCTCCACTATAGCCACTATTTAAAATACCTACATTCAAAGGGTGGAATCCATCTACATCTTTATTCGGAGAAATGGCATTTATTATTTTTTCTTTTGAAATTTGCTTAGGCAAGGGTAATTGAACTATTATTCCTGAAATTGAATCGTCTAAATTTATGCGTGAGATTTCAGCAAGTAAAAGCTTCTCACTTATAGTTTTATCAAAATTTATACATTCAGTATCTATACCTATTTTTTTGGCAGCGTTGATCTTATTTCTAACGTAAATGGTGCTAGCGGGGTCGGAGCCGACCAGAATAATAGCCAATTTTGCAGTTAAGTTATTTTCCTTTTTTTGATATTCAATATTTTTTTTTAGCTCACCTAATATAAGATCAGCATTATATTTTCCATCTATTAAGATAGCTTCTTTTAACATTTAATTCTTTATTCCTTTTGTTGTTGAATATTCAAAATGTAATGCCTTGCCATCAAAAACTCTGGAATAAGCATGGTGCAGGGCTGATGCACTTTCAGCAAAGCTAGTTAATATTAATTTGAGTTTCCCTTCATACGTAGCAACATCGCCAACTGCATATATACCTTTTACATTAGTCTCAAAATAAGGATAATCGACTTTAATGTGATGATTATTGACATTAAGGCCAAAGTCTAGAATTGGTCCTAAATTCTGAGCAAGGCCAAAGAATGGTAATAAAATATCGGCTTTTAATATTTTTTTGTTACCATCTAAGTCGGCAACTATTACTTCTTCCAAAATACCGTTTTCTCCTTTAAGCCCATCAAGTTGGTAATTAGTAATTAATTTGATTTTATTTAAGGAGTCAAGTTCATGAATTTTTTGTACGGTGGCTGGTGCGGCTCTGAACTTAGTTCTTCTGTGCACAATAGAGATATTCGCTATTTCAGATAAAGAGATTGCCCAATCAAGGGCTGAATCACCTCCTCCTGCAATAATTACATTTTTACCAGCAAAATATTCTCTATTTGTTACTAAATAAAAAATTGATTTTCCTTCGTATGATTCTATATTCTCTAGTGGTGGTCTGTTAGGGCCAAAAGATCCAGCTCCTGCCGCAATTATAACAACTTTTGCTTGTAGCACGGTTCCCATAGAAGTTGTAAGCTTAAAAAAATTGCCATGATCTTCCAAGCCAACTACCTGCTCAGACAAAAAATATTCTGGTGAAAAAGGGGTTGCTTGTTCAAGTAATTTATTTACAAGATCTTGAGAAAGTATTTGTGGATATGCTGGAATATCATAAATTGGTTTTTCTGGATAAAGTGCAGCACATTGGCCACCAACAACTTCCAAAGTATCTATTATAGCTGATTTCATTCCAAGCATCCCAGCTTGAAAGGCGCTAAATAAGCCGGAAGGCCCCGCGCCAATTATTACAACATCAAACTGCATAGTATTTTATGAATAAGTTTTTTTATTTATTGTTACAAGATATAAAATTAAAATAAGAATGCAAGCACATATAGCTTGTATACATTAAACTGGTTTTGCTATACAGCTGATACTAGCCGTTATTACCGGAAATTGCCCTATTTCTTTTACGGACTGCAGAAGTCGGGATATCAAGTGCTTCTCTGTATTTTGCTACCGTTCTTCTTGCTATGCTTATATTAAATTTACCTAGTTGTTCTGTTATATCGTCGTCAGAAAGAATTGCATCTGGGTCTTCGCTTAAAACGATCTGACGAATAATTTCCTTAGCTTTAGTGCTAGAAATATCATCACCAACTGCTCTAGTACTAGATAGACTAGAGGAGAAGAAATATTTAAGTTCATATATTCCGCTAGGAGTTGCAATATATTTGTTTGATGTAGAACGACTGACTGTACTTTCGTTGAAACCAGTTATTACAGCTATTGTATTTAAGGTCATAGGTTTTAAAAACATAACCCCTCTGGTAAAAAAATCTATTTGATTTTCAACTATAGCTTTCGCTACCTTGATTATGGTAATCGCCCTTTGTTCTATGCCTTTTACAATTGTGGTGGCGGATTCAATCTCATTTTTGATAAATTCTTTCTCATCCTTAGCTATGACACCGTCTTTAATTTTTATATAATACTCATGGTTCACTTTTAATTTTGGCATCGCTTCTTCATTAATTTCCAGCTTTAATTCACCATTGTCTAATATTGTTAGTATAACATCTGGAATTTTGTAACTTGTCTGCTCAACTAAAAAGCCGTTGGCAGGTTTTGGATTTAGTAATTTTATTTGCTTTATTAGGTCTCCTAAATTAGCAACATCTACATCGCATAATTTGGATAATTTTTTTAAGTTACCGCTGGCAATGAGATCAATATTCTGAACCATCTTAAGCAATGCTTGGCTTACATTAGGTTGTTCACTGAGTTGTAGTAATAAACATTCTTTTAAGTTTCTAGCAAAAATTCCTGCTGGATCAAAAGTTTGTAGTGTTTTTAATACCTCTTCAACAACGCTAAGGTCACATTTCAAATTAGCAGCAACCTCATTTAGGTCAACATTCAGGTATCCATTACTTTGCAGGTAATCCAGTAGATAGTTTGCAATTAAAATATGTTTATTATCATCAAAGGAGATGTTTATTTGCTCGATAATATGTTCTTTTAACGTTACTTCTTTGACAATATTTTCTAGAAAATCTTGGCTTGAATAGGAACTGTTACTACGGCTCGTGCTAGCAGAATTGGTGAATTTTCCTTGTGTATCCTGATTTTTGTTTTTTGTCTCAAGAGGTGTGCTGTCATCTTCAATAAAAGGATTTTTACCTAGTTCTACTGCTGCAAAGGCCGATAATTCAAGATTTGACATCTGCAAAATATTAATGCTTTGATGCATACTAGTCGTCATTGACAGAGACTGTTTTTGCTCAAATTTTTGAATTTGTTTAGTCATGAGGATAAAATAAAAACCTAGTGTTCAATATAATTTAGTCTATTATATCTGGTACTACGCCAATTTTATACCAAATATTTAAATTATGACGCCTATTTTTTATATCAAAGATGGTAATTTAAGTTTTGCTGACAAAATTGTTCTGTCGTCTTTGGAATTATACATATATCCAGGAGATAAAATTTGCCTTGTTGGTAGGAATGGTTCTGGCAAATCAAGTCTAATGAAGATTATGGCAGAAGAGTATGAGCTTGATAGTGGAGAATTATTTAAAGATCCAATAATTAATATTGGTTATTTAAAACAAGATATAACTTTTAAAAAAAATTATAGTATCTACGAATTTGTTTTAGAAGGAATTGCAACACCTGAAGAAAACAGACATCTTGCTGATATTGTTTTAGATAAATTACAAATTAATGGCAATTTGGAGCTTAAGAATTGTTCTGGTGGTCAAATTCGCAGGGCATTCTTGGCAAAAGCTCTTGTATGTCAGCCAGATATTCTTTTGCTCGATGAGCCAACTAATCATTTAGATATTACTGCAATTGAGTGGCTTGAAGAGTATGTTAAATCATACACTGGTGCTATTATTTGTATTAGCCATGATAGAACATTTCAGGAAAATGTAACTAATAAAGTTTGGTGGATAGACCGAGCAGAACTTAGAAAATCAAATAAAGGTTTTAAGCATTATGACGAGTGGCGTAACGAGATTATTAGTGGAGAAGAGGCCGTTTTACGCAAAATGACTCGCAAGCTAGAGGTAGAAAAAGGTTGGTTAAATACAGGTGTTACAGCGAGAAGAAAACGAAATCAGAAAAGGCTAGCAAATTTACATAGACTCAGGGACAGTTTGAGAGTTCATCAAGCAACACTCACTAGTGCCAAAGCAAAATTGCAGATTGAACTTGCTGAGGAAGTAAAAAAAACTCAATTTATTATTGAAGCTGAAAATGTTTCCTTTAATTATGAAGATAAAAATATTTTTAATAATTTTAGTTTTAAAGTTAAGAAAGGTGAAAAAATTGGCGTTATTGGGCCAAATGGCTCTGGAAAATCAACATTAATCAAAATTCTTACTAAAGAATTAATACCACTAGAAGGCAAAATCAAGCATGGTAGCAACCTTGAAATAACTTATTTTGATCAACATAGAACGCAGTTGAACAAAGAACATAGTATCAAGTTAACAATTTGCCCAGGTGGCGGCGATCAGGTATTTTTAAAAAACCGAACAATGCATGTAGCGGCATATTTAAAAAATTTCATGTTTGATCCAAAAATTATTAATGACAAGGTGGCTACTTTATCTGGGGGTGAGGCAAATAGATTGTTGCTTGCTAAGGCTCTTATTTCTCCCGGTAATTTTTTGATTCTAGATGAACCAACCAATGATCTTGATATGGATAGTTTGGAGATGTTGCTTGAAGTACTTGCTGAGTATGATGGAACTCTGATGATTGTTAGCCATGATAGGGATTTTTTAGAGAGACTAGTTACAAGAACTTTAGTCTTTACGGGGGAAAAAATTATCGATCTTTATGGTGGTTATGAAGATTATTTAAAATTTTATAAACAAGATGTTAACTCTAAAGCTGCAATTCGTGATAAAGATAAAAACAAAATCAATACTATCAATTCAGAAGAAATAGCTAAGAAGCAAACAAAATTAAGCTATAAATATCAAAGATTACTTGAAGTTTTACCAAAAGAAATTGAAGAAATAGAAAGTAATATCGCAGATCTTGAAAAGAAGTTAATGCAAGGAGATTTATATTCTAAAAATCCCGAAGCTTTTCATAAGCATTCCAAAAAACTTGAAGAAAATAAAAAACTTCTCGATGACAAAATGCTTCAGTGGCTAGAAGTCGAGAATATGAACGAAAGTAAAACCTAAATCTTATTTAAGCTCAACCTCTTCTCGCTAGGTGCCAGTAATCATCATAGTTCATTAAATTTGGCTCTATCATGTACTGACCTGTGGTAATGTAGTGGTGGAGCAAGTTAATGAAACCTTGTTTATGTTGTAAGATATCATCTTTAGTAATAGATATTTCACTCGTAGAAATATATGGTTCGTTGCTATTGATTTTGACGTAAATTAAACTTTCTGTTTCCATTTTTCCTAATTCAGCAAACCCCCCTTCAAGCAGGATAATAGATTCGATAATCAGCTGAGGACTAAGACCAGATAGTACGTCTTTTTTTGTGGGAATAGTGCCTGTTTTATAATCAAGGATTGCTGCTTTGTTATTTCCGGTTACTTCAATGCGGTCAGCTATTGCTACAATTTTTATTTTTGTACTATAAATATCTAATTCAATTTCTCCTCGTATCTCTGAGAAAACTTGTTTTGTGTTCTGACGCCTCTGGTTATCAAACGAGATAAAATCTTGGGACAGTGCTTCGATCTTAAGTTGCCAAATATGTTGAGTTTGTTTTGGAAATATGCTGCTAGTTAATAATTCTCTAGCATAATTATTAAATTTATCCAAACTTATTAGTTGGTTTGAATCATGATTTTTAGTGTATAATTCAACTACTTTATGAAAAAAATTACCAAATTCTGAGAGGGCTGGAGTTTCTTCCAGCTCTTTTTCAATTTTTAAGTTCAGGATTTTTTTTACGTAAAAATTATACGGGGCTCGAATCAGAGTTTCTATGTCAGTCGCTGATAATTGCTTTGGAAAAAAATCAGCAGATGCGTATTCTTCATAATTATGAGTAGAATTATTTTGTGGGAAGTTTGCAGAAAGTTGATTAAAATTATTGCCTAATATATGCTTTAAACTTAATAAAAAAGGAGATGGCATAGAGGTTGAAGAATTATCTGTTTTAATAGATCTAGTAATCAGAACTTTTTTATTGTGTAAATTTAAATAAAAATCATACATTGAATTTCCAAATCGTGCAGCCCATGAATCTAAGCCTATTTGTTCTATCATTTGATTGTTTAACCAGGGGCTATTTATTTGTGGCAGAGGGCATGAATTTAGAACAAAGTTTGTATATATTATTAGATCATAATTTATAAGCGTTACTTCATTAGCGGAGCAAATAGTTATGTTACTTTCACTAGGTTGATTGTAAATACGTCCACCTGAAAGTAATTCTTGAAGAATGTCTGGAAAAGTTTCTAAATCATCAAGTACCAGCGACCAATTATTATTGATAATTTCTAATATACTGGTAGCAATTTTGTTATTATTAAATCCTTGCCACAAATTCGGATATATTGTTTTTGAGGTTTCAATAGTTGCTATTAGTAGGGTGTTAAAATCAGGAGTTGTAAATCTTTTTGTTAAAGTTTTGCAGATATTATTTAGCTTTTTTAAATGAGATAGTTCAGTAAAATTATTATTAATTATTTCGTTTATAATAGCAATATCTTGAGCAAATCTATTATGTTTGGTAATTAGTTGTTTTAGTTTTCTTGTTTCGTCGCAAATAATTAAAGGATGTAAAATTAAACTTATAAAATCTTTTAAAGAAAATTCTTTGCAGATGTTTTTTGCTACTTCTATTATAAAACTTGTTACAGGCAAATTTAGTATGTTTTCTCCAAGTAGATCAGAGAAATTAAGCCCATATTTATCAAATTTAGCGGTAAAGTAATGCTTTAGTTTGTCATTGATTAAAACCGCAATTTTGGCATTACTATGTTTTGTAAGAGCATCCTTGCATCTTGCAGCAATATATTCAGCTTCTAGGATAATATTATCAAATTCAATATACTCTATATTATTCTTGAAATCGGTAGCTGTGCTTTTGTTTAATAAATTATCTAATATGGTTGGTTGATTAGTTTTACCTAGGTAAGGTAAATTCTGAATAGTTACATCTAACTGATTTAACAATTTATTGATGTTATAAAGAGGATCTTCTGAAGTAGTTACTTTATTTGGCTGAGAGTCGGTGACAACAAATGGTGGTAGTATAACATAGCCATTGCTTAGTTTAGATACTCCTACAATAAAATCCTTGGTTATTTTGTTATTGCCTATTACTCCAGCAAGAATTGTGTAATTCTTACTATTTTGCAATCTGTTTATTTCAGTGTTAAACATTAATTTTTGGTAACGAGCAGGGGTTAGTTTTTTTATAATAGTAATTTTTTCTTGCCAATTTTTATAAGCAAATTCTAGAAAATCATAAATAAAGTGCCAATGCTCTGCTTGGTCTAAAGTTGGTACATTTTTTAATATCGTAAAATCAATATCATTAGCTTCAAATTCAAAAAATAACTTTGTAAGAGAGGAAGATAAGCTTATGGTTTGTATTGTTTGGTAATTTAAATTATCGTAAGAGTTGATAATTTCTGTCAGGATCATTTTTTCTTCTAGGTTTGTAACTTTGCCGATCTGCTCTGAAGGAATTTTAAAAGTTTCTTCCATCGAAGAGCTAACATCATTTATAGGTATAATGTTAGGCAATATTGTTGTGCCAGTTTTATTGATTATATTTTTTTGCAAGTAATTGCAAAGATAACCGTTTGGTAAAATAACTTTTACATTATTTAAATTGGTTTTGAAATTGGTGAAAATAAAATCTGCTACTTCATCAACAAAAGACTCTTTTTCTGAAGTACGATATATTGTCATATAATGCAACTAGAAAATAGTACTATTATATAATAGATAAGTTTTGCAAAAAGAGAGATTATCAATGTTTTTTTAAAATTTATCTGACAGAATCCGGAGAATAATATTATAAATTTACCAAAAAATGGTAAACAACTAACAGCGATTATTACTAGCAGGAATCTAGAATTCCGAATATATTCGATTTTTGAGTTTAATTCTGGTGCTTTTTGATTTGATGGCGCCAAAATTTTATAGCATATAGTTCCAAAAATGTAATTTATGCATATAGAAAACATATAGGCAGCCGTAGCCACTAATAACATAAGGTGTTTATTGTAATTGCCAAATATTTGCATGGTATCAAGAACTAGTTCTGATGAAATATTAAAAGCAAAATTGCTAGTTAAAACATCTGTAAATAGTAGCAGATAAGTTTCAAATTGGCCCATTTTGTAATTACCAATTTACCTTAAATTGAGTCTAATGTTCTTATTTTTGCTTTATAATGAATTTCATTCTGAGACATTACAACTGTTGCTGGTCTGAATCGCTCGATAACTGATCGGATATAAGGTCTTGTATAAGAATTTGTAAGCAAAACGGGTATATAGCCTTTGATTGCCTGATCATCAAAAGCTTTTTTTACTTTTGCAACAAAGTCTTGTAGTCTTGATGGTTGCATTGAAAGTTGCTTACTGCCAGTTCCATCATCTACTAAACTTTCAATAAATGTTCTTTCCCACTCTGGAGACATTGCTATTATAGGAATAAAACCATCTTTGTTTGTATTATGATGGCAAATTTGTCTTGCAAGTTGAACTCGTACCGCTTCCGTCATCGCCATTAAATTCTTATTTGCTCTTGCCGAATCTGCGACTGATTCCAAAATAGTTGGTAAATCGCGAATAGATATCATCTCAGAAAGTAGATTCTGCAGTACTTTCTGCAGAGAAGCAACAGTAACTATGTCTGGTATAACATCTTTTACTAATTGTTTGTGCTCTTCGGCAAGGTTATCAAGAAGTTTTTGTGTTTCGCTATAAGACAGCAAATCAGTAATATTTTCCTTTAGCAATTCAGTGATATGTGTAGTAATGACAGTCGCTGGATCAACGATAGTGCAGTTATTAAACAAAGCTTCTTCTTTGTAGCTTTCTTCTATCCATTTAGCGGGTAGATTGAAAGATGGCTCTTTTGTACTTTCTCCCGGTATGTTTACATTTCCTCCTTGGGGATCCATAATCATAAGTTTACCAGGTCTTACAAAACCTCTCCCAGCTTCGAGTTCTTTGACTTTTATCACGTAAGCATCATTATCTAATTGTATATTATCTTGTATTCTAATAGATGGCATAATGAAGCCGTATTCTTGAGCTATTTGTTTGCGCAAGCCTTTAATTTGTTCTGTTAAATTATGACCATTATGGTTGTTAATTAATGGCATCAGCCCATAACCAATTTCTAATCTAATTAAATCAAGTTGTAGTGTTTCTGTCATTTGGGTAGATTCGCTTACAGCTTGTTCTTCTGAGCTTCCTGAAGATTGTCCTCTAGTAGAGCCTGAAGATGGAATAGCTGATGTTCCTGCTCCTTGGGGCTTGGCCTGTTGCTGCTGCTTGACGTATATTAAATAAGACGTGCCCCCGCTGGCAGAAGCGATTAACGCAAACGGAATAAATGGTAAGCCAGGAAGGAACGCCATGAGAGCAGTTACAATGGAAGTCATCATTAGAGCTTGAGGATACTTGCCAAGTTGATCAAAGATCATCTGGTTAGCAGATTCAGATGACCCAGCTTTGGTTACTAAAAGGCCGGCTGACATCGATATTATTAGGGAAGGGATCTGGGATACAAGACCGTCACCAATAGTCAATATAGTATATGTTTGAACGGCAACATCAAAGGAAAGATCCTTTTGCAGGATACCAACGATCATACCACCAATTAGGTTGATGAAAGTTATGACTAACCCAGCAATAGCGTCACCTCGGACAAATTTATTGGCACCGTCCATTGCGCCATAAAAGGTACTTTCATCTTCAAGAGTTTTTCGTCTTGCTTTAGCGCCATTTTCATCGACTAATCCAGCAGCAAGGTCAGCATCAATTGCCATTTGCTTACCAGGCATGGCGTCTAAACTGAATCTGGCAGCAACTTCGGCGATACGTCCAGAACCTTTAG
>CAMCTQ010000011.1 GCA_945878545.1 Rickettsia typhi | reverse complement strand
TAAAATCCAAGAGAGCCAATCAAGACCTACAATCCTTATGCCCATCTGGACTATAGGCGGGTATTTAATGGGCGCAATATCGGCAAAAATAAGTATAAAAGCAGCTATGATAGTCACTGAAAATGTTGAAACAGTAATCGAAGACCATTATTCCGAACAAATAACTTATCTCAAGCAACACGACCCAAAAAATTCAATGCTGAAAAAGATTAAAAAATTCAAAGCCGATGAAGTAGATCATAAAAATCTGGCCACAATAACTACAAAAAAAAATAATAATAAGTTTGATCATTTTGCTGGAAATTGCATAAAAATTATTTGCAGGTCAGCAATTTTCTTAAGTAAAAAAATATAATAATATTAATTATGAAATTATTTTTAATGAGACATGCCGAGGCCAAAGAAGCAAGGCAAATGGATGATATTTTCAGGGAGTTAACTAACAAAGGTATTCAAGAGGCTGAAGAAGCGGCACAATTTTTAGAAAACCACAAAATTGATAAAATACTGGTATCATCCGCCAAACGAACAATGCAAACTGCAGAAATAATTCAAAATAAAGTAAAATGCACCAAATTTGAGGTTTTACCAGAATTATATGCAAGTACCTCTGAAAAAATAATAGACATTATTTCCAAGCAAGAAAACCAAGATACAACCATATTAGTTATAGCTCATAATCCTGGAATATTTAACACCGCTTTAAAGCTTGTAGAGCATGATTCCTTAAAATATGACTCGTTAATTGAAAGCGGTATGCCAACCGCCAAAATCATCAGTCTAGACCTCCCAGAGCTTAGATATTGGTCTGATATTAGTCTACTTACGTGAAAAAACTCAACTATTTAAGAAAATTTTATATTTTTGCCTTTACTATTAAGACCCAGACGATAATCTTTTGCACTCATTATTCTCTTGCCTTCCGGTTGTAGCTTCATAATTCTTAATATACCCTTGCCGCAAGCAACTTCAAAAATATTATTATCAAGTAGCAATCCAGGCTCATATTGATGATCAATGTTAACATATTCTGCTTCCACTATCTTAATCTTTTTATCTTGATATTCAAAATAAACACCGGGCCAAGGGTTCATCCCTCTTATCTTACAATCTATTAAAAAAGCAGATTCATTCCAATCAAGCTTTGATTCTTCTTTGGAAAGTTTATGAGCGTATAACATTCCTGCTTCAGATTGTTTGAAAGGTTTTATTTTATCGATATTATCAAGAACTTGCACGAGCATCTGTGCTCCCATTTGTGAAGTCTTATCATGCAATTCTGTAAAAGTAATTTTATCAGAAATATGGAATTTTTGTTCCAATATTATGTCTCCGGTATCAAGGCCCTCATCCATTTGCATAATACAAACAGCAGTTTCACTTTCACCGTTAATTATTGTGCGCTGTAATGGTGCTGCCCCTCGATATTTAGGCAAATCAGAAGGGTGGATATTCAAACACCCGTGTTTTTTTGCTTCTAAAATATTTTTTGGAATAATAAAACCATAAGCGGTAACAACAATTATATCTGCTTCAATAGATTTTATAAGTTTGTTTGCATCCTCATTTCTTAAAGTTGATGGTGTATAAACTGGAATATTATAGCTAATAGCAAGCTCATGAACAGGTGATTCTGCTATTTTCATCCCTCGGCCTTTAGCTTTAGGTCTTTGGGAAAACACAGCTACTACTTTATGAATCTTTGATTCTAATATGGCTTTCAGCGCTGGTACCGCAAACAGAGGTGTACCCATAAAAATTACATTCATGTAAACCGTTTTTTGTAGAGATTTTTTAAGCAGAAAGTTTTTTTAGCTTAGCCAGTTTGCGAATTACTACATTTTTTCTTAAATTAGATAAATAATCTAGTAATAGTTTTCCATCTAAATGATCGATCTCATGCTGAATTGCTCTTGCAAGCCAATCGGTAGCTTCAAGTTCTTTTGTTTCGTTATTATAATCTAGATATTTAACTTTAACAGAAGCATGACGAGACACATTTATCTTTTGGTCAGGAACAGAAAGGCAAGCTTCTATTGCCTCTGCCATCTCGTTAGAACAATCAATTATTGTAGGATTTGCCATAAATAATGGATAAAAACCCTCTGCTCTTTCCGTATCATCATCTTCTTGTAGGTCAATCACAATGATTCTTTTCAAAATACTTACTTGGTTAGCAGCAAGCCCAACTCCCTTGTCGTGATACATAGTTTCAAGCATGTTATCCATAATTTCCCTGATACCATCATCAACTAACTCAACGGATTGAGCCTTCTTTTTTAAAACAGGATCAGGTGCTGTAATCACTCCTAAAATAGCCATAGACACTTAACTTCTAACTAAAAATTAACCTTATTATAATGCAAATTCACCCTTAAGTAAATATAGAAAATAATTTTTTGGTTTATTCAAATGGTTTTACTACAACCATAATAACAGCCATTACCATAAAAATCACTGGAACTTCATTAATAATCCTGTAGAATTTTTCTGAATGTTTATTCTTGCCTTTTGCAAAGTCTTTCACCCATTTTGCCTGCATTCCATGTAAAATAGTTAGAGCGAGTACTGCTCCCATTTTTATATGAAACCAGGTACCGAGCGCTACAAATCCATATATATATGCTACTAGCAAACCAAAAATATAAGTGATGATCATTGATGGAGTCATTATTATTCTAAGTAACCTTTTTTCCATTAATTTAAAGGTTTCATCCATTTCTTTCGTTATATTTGGCTTGCTATGATAAACGAATAACCTTGGCATATAAAACATTGCTGCCATCCAAGAAATAACAGCTATTACATGGATAGCTTTGTACCATAAAAAATAATTTTCCATTATAACTCTATAATCTATATTTAATTAATTTCTTTACAAGGACACTTACTATAAACATCTGGGCATATTCTATCAAAATTACTTGAAGATAACCAGCTAGAATCTTTTTTGGAAAAATTCAAGACCATCTTTGCTAATGATTTTATAAATAATTCATTAGTGCTTAAAGTTGGAATTCTAATATAATCAATCTTACAATCATCAGCTATTTTCTTATATTCAATATCAAGTTCAACTAAAGTTTCAACATGTTCCGAGACAAATGCAACAGGAATTATTATTAATGATTTATTTATCGATCCCGCTATTTTTATTTCGTCCTCAGTATTAGGGTCAAGCCATTTTAATGGCCCTACTCTACTTTGGTAAGTCACTTTATAATCTATATTCTTAAACTTTGAATTAAGTTTTAATTTATCTATAATTTTTAAAACAGTTTGTTCTATCTGCCACTGGTATGGATCACCGGCTTTTATTATTTTTTCTGGCAATCCATGAGCAGAGAATAGCATTCTAAAATTACTTAAATCACTATTGTTTTGAAGTTTTTCCTCGATTAATTTTACATGTGAATTGATAAAATCTTCATCTAATGGATAACAACATATTGTTTTTACTTTTATTTTATTTACAAATTCTTTATTTAAATTTTTAGTAAATTTCTCTATCGAAGAAGCGGTTGTTGTAGTTGAAAACTGTGGATAAAGTGGTAGCATTATAATTTCATCAGGATCATATTTTTCTATATTTTTAACAACTTCCTCTGTCATTGGATGCCAATGACGCATGCAAATGAATATTTCAAAATTCGTATTTTTGTTTTTTATGAGCTCTTTTTTTAAAGCCTCTTTTTGAAATATAGTTTCTTCTAGAATGGGTGACCTATTACCAGTGTTAGCATAAATGTTTTTAGCAAATTTCTCTCTTCTACTAGAAATTAATTTTGCTATAAAGAATCTTAGTATGGATGGCAGAGTGATAATATATTTATCGTTAAATAGGTTAAAAAGAAAGGGCTTTACAGCGTCTAGACTATCTGGTCCTCCAAGGTTAAAAAGAACCACTGCTACTTTTTTTTTATCTTTTGTAGTTTCTGACATAATTTACTAAAAATTCAACATTTTCTACTGGTGTATTTGGCAAGATACCATGCCCTAAGTTAAAAATGAAATTTTTCTTTTCTAGCTGTGATAAAATATTATTTGCCTTTTTTTCAATGATCTCTTTATTGCCAATTAATATAACAGGGTCAAAATTTCCTTGTACAATAATTTTATCCTGCCACTTTTTCATTATGCTTATTGGTACAAATTGATCTACTCCCACCGCATCAATATTAGTTTGATCTATGTATTCTTCATATAAATAACCAGAGCCTCTAGGAAAACCTATAATTGGTATTTTTGGATATTTATTTTTTATCGAATTTACAATTTTTTTAGTAGGTTTTATAACAAAGTTATCATATTCTTCTCCAGATAAAACACCAGACCAAGAATCAAATAGCTGAATAATATCAGCACCAGCATCTATTTGCCCTGAAAGATATTCTATAGTTTTATCAGTAATAATATCGATTAACTGTAATGCTAATTTTTTCTTAGTATAAAGAAAATTCTTACTTATAGAAAAATCTTGCTTCCCCTTGCCTTCAAGCATATAACTTGCAACAGTCCAAGGACTACCAGCAAAACCAATCAGAGATATTTTTTTGTCCAAAGATGATCTTACAATACTTACCGTATCATATATATGATTTATTTTTTTATCAAACTTATTATTTAGGTAAGCAAGATCCTTGTCTGATTCAAATTTTTGTAAAACCGGCCCTTCTCCTTTTTCAAAAGTAACTTTCCAACCAAGTGCATGAGGCAATATTAAAATATCTGAAAAGATAATAGCTGCATCAAACCCAAATCTTTGAATTGGTTGAATAGTAACTTCAGCTGCTTTCTTGGAATCATAACATAGTTCTAGGAAATCTGAGAAATTTTTTCTTATTTCCATATATTCAGGTAAGTATCTACCAGCTTGTCTCATGAACCAAACAGGAGTAGTAGTATTTTTTTGCTTAAAAGTTTCTTGTAATAGGGTCATAATTTTTTTGTACTAAATAAATAATATAAGTATAAATATATTATTAAAGATGTTGTTGTCCAATGGATAATGTAAGTTATTAGTTATCCACATATTTATCAACTAGTTATTTTAACATAAGATATCAGAGATATAATATCTTGAGAAGAGTATACAAATATACCTTAGAAAATTTATACAGTGGATTTTTCGGTGGATAAACTATTGATATAATGTTTATATCTCAAGGTATTTAAACAATTTGTATTTGATTCGCAATTTCGTACACTAGCAAATTTTGTTGCAATTATCTTTTCTGAGTTTGTTTTTTAATTGGACAAATTGGCAAAGCTGCGATCTAATAACTCTATTACTTATCCACAATGTATATGTGTATGATATGAAAAAACTTGTAGTTCACTTAGTTTCAGAATCTTCTGGTCAGACAGTAAAGCACGCAGCAAATACTGCTTTAGCTAAATTTAGTGATGTTGAGGTAAAAAAGTATCATTGGCCAATGACCAGAAATGAAGATTTACTTGATGAGGTCCTAAAAAATATAAGAGAAAAACCAGGTGTTATATTATACACTATTTCAAATAATACGCTAAGAGACAAACTAAAAAGATTTTGTTTGGAATTAAAAATACCTTGTGTTTCTGTTGTTAGTAAAATTGTCAATGAAATATCAGATTATCTTGGTGTCGGAGCAGATGATGGTATAGGTTTTAGAAACAAATTTGATGAAACTTATTTTGATAAAGTAGAAGCTATAGAATATTCATTAAGACACGATGATGGTCAGACTTTAGAAGATCTAGACGAAGCTGATATAATTTTAATTGGCCCATCTAGAACTTCAAAGACTCCAACGTCCGTATATTTAGCGTATAATGGATTCAAAACTGCAAACATCCCTTTCATACACACTTTTCCATTCCCAGTCATTATAGAATCACTAAAAAACCCAATAATTTTTGGTCTTATAATTAATCCAAGCAGACTCATAGAAATAAGAGAAAGTAGAATGCATTTGTTGCAAGTTAATGAATCTTCAGATTATACAGATATCAAAATAGTTCAGGAGGAATGTAGAGAAGTTAGAAGGTTATGTTCAAATAATAACTGGCAAGTGATTGATGTTTCAAGGCGATCTATAGAAGAAACCGCTGCTATTATTATGAAATATTATTATGAGCATAAAAAAAGGAGAGAGCTAATAAAATGAAATCCGTTGCTATTACTGGAAGTTTTGCTTCTGGAAAGAGTTTTGTACTAAAATATCTGGAAAAAATAGGGTATAAGATTTTTTCGTGCGATGATTATGTCAAGCAACTTTATTTAGATTCGAATGTTCAAGAAGATATACTTAGTATTATCGATAAAATTGGAGAAATTTTTGACAAAAAAAGATTAATTGAAATTATTTACAATGATGATAATCAAAGAAAAAAATTAGAAAATTACATACATCCTAAGGTCAGAAAAGGAATTAGTGATTTTAAAAATAAATATATTGATGAGCAAATTGTTTTTGTAGAGGTACCCCTATTATTTGAGACTGGATTTAATAGTGATTTTGATTATTCTATATGTGTCTATTGTAATGAAGAAAATAGAGAGAAGAGAGCTAAAGCAAGGGGTGATTTTAATTTAGAAATCTATAATAAAATAAGAAATGTACAATTACCACAAGAAGCAAAGACAAATTTGGCAGATTTTCAAATAAACACAGACACAGATATTGAAGTTCAAATTAGCAAAATTATTGATACATTAAATGAATATTAGAGAAATTATTCTGGATACAGAAACAACCGGTCTTGATCCAAAAGATGGGCACAGAATTGTTGAAGTTGGAGCCTTGGAGATGATTAACAAAGTTATCACTGGCAATAAATTTCACTATTATATTAACCCAGAAAGAGATATGCCATCTGAGGCTTATAGAATTCATGGAATCTCAGGTGAGTTTCTTAGAGATAAGCCGTTATTCAAGAATATTGCCAATGAATTTATTAATTTTATTCAGAATGGTAAATTAGTTATTCATAATGCTCCATTTGATATAAAATTTTTAAATTATGAACTAACATTATTAAATTTACCATCCCTTGAGCTTTCTGAAGTTATTGATACCCTGCCAATTGCAAGAAGAGCTTTTCCAGGAGCAAGAGCTAACCTGGATGCTCTATGTAAAAGATTCAAAGTAGATAATACAAATAGGCAATTTCACGGGGCTCTTAAAGACGCTTATCTATTATCTGAAGTGTATGTTGAATTATCGGGTGGTAGACAAGTTAGTTTTTCTCTAAAAGAAAAAGATGATAAATTGATACTAGAACAAAATATGAATCATGTAGTTGAAGGCAATAAACTGGTAATTATTCCTACCGACCAAGAACTAAATGAGCACAATATTTTTCTTTCAAAACTTAGATAGACCAGTTGTTTTTAGATCTGATTTTTAACTTTGTAACTGAAAATCAACTGTTAATTTATTTTTAATTGAAATTGTTTCCAATAATTTCATGTAATTTGTTTATTGATGTAGTTTGTTAATAATAGGAAAATGAATTAAGCTTTATAGATGATAATTTTTAAACGTATTTTTTTAGCCTTTGCTTTGTTTCAGTTGTTTATAAATTGCGCAATTGCAGATGATAGTATTAATAAAAAAGATGAGACTGGTGCTGTAAATAATAAAACCCTTAATGGTAAATGCAGCGATGCTATAGATAAGAAAACTCTAAAAGATGGTTGGTATTTATGGGAACCTTATCAATTTAATAAACTCACAGCTAGTGGCTATAATCTTGTTGGCATGGATATTGAGCTTTTAAAAAGCATTGCTCAGCGTGTTGGTATTTCTATTGAGAATGAGCCAGTTAACTGGAAAAAACATCAGGAAGATTTAAGAGAAGGTACTCGTGATATTGCCTCTGGTGCGACATACTCCGATTCAAGAGCTGAGTACGTTTATTTTTCGGTACCATACCGTTATGAAGAAAATTCACTATTTATGATGAATAATAGTGACAAAGAACTCAGTTTTGATTCTGTTTCAGAGTTTTTAGCTCAAGTTAGGTTACAAAATTTTATTTTAGGTATAACAAAAGGTTTCCTTTATGCCGATCCTCAAATTAACCTATTTATCAAAGATGAAGCCAATAGCGATATAGTAATTGCATACGATAATGATGTCGATGCTTTACAAGCTCTTATTCGTGGGGAAATAGATGGTTTTATGTCAGATAGGGTTGTTGGGGCAGCGGCTATATTAAATGAAAAAGCTAATTCACATGTTAAAGAAGTTCAGTTAAATATAAAGACCCCAATACATTTAATGTTTAGCAAAAAGTCTGTGCCTGTTGAATTAGTAGATAAATTTAACACTGAGATTAAAGCATTTTCTGCTAGTGATGAATACAAAAAAATAGTTAAAACCTACTTATATCCTGTGATGCTAATGCAGACTATTGATTCTCAGTGGTTTTATTTTATTGGTGTAATGGGAACTGTTGCCTTTGCGGTTTCAGGTATAGCCATATCTGCAAAGGAAAATGGTACTTTATTTGCTACCTTTTTATTTGCTATGCTGCCCTCTGTTGGCGGTGGAATCATGAGGGATATCCTTATTAATAGGGAAGAAGTCGGTATATTTCTGACTCCTTCCTATATATATTATATAATGATAATCGTACTAATAGGCTTCTCAATGGTCAGATTACTTGAATATTACAATGAAAGGGCAAATGAAGATGAAGTGATAAATAAATTTTGGGATACTGTACTAGTTCTCGGAGATGCTCTTGGCCAGGCTGCGTTTATTGTTACTGGGGTCTCTATAGCTATTATGGCAAAAATAGAGCCAATAGAGCTTTGGGGTCCATTTTTTGCTTTTCTAACAGCTAGTGGCGGAGGTATTTTGCGTGATCTGATTCGCAAGAAACATGAAATAGTCTGCTTAACTGGAACTATTAACGCTGAGGTAGGAGTAGTATGGGGATTAGCGTTTAGTATTTATTTGAATATTAACTCTTACGACCCTGATCCCAGTGGTATTAGGGATGCGGTTGTAGTTGTTGTTGCAGGATGTTTTCTGACTAGGTTAATGGCTCATTATTTCAATATAATAAATATCAAATTTAGAGCCGACAAAGATACAGATTTAGTTGAGGTAAAGGAAGATACTACTAACCCTATCCAGCCTGATGTTTAATAGGTGCAAGCGTTTACGAAACCTTTGCCAGTTATAACATTGCAATTTACTAATGGGAAACCTAACACATGGGAATACTATCCTTTAATTCTCCAGCCCTTATCTATAAGCCTTTCTAGTACAAAATACATCACCATATTTGCTATAATTAAAAACCCCACTCCTATCATTATATTCCCATCAGCTTTGTTGGTAAGACAGTATCTAAACCCATCAATCATATAAAAAAAGGGATTCAACATATTTATTTGTTGTAAAATTCCAGGTAGATCTTTTACTGAATAAAATGTACCAGACAAAAAAGACAAAGGTGTGATTAGATAACTTGTAATTGCTGAATGTTGGTCGAAAGAATTAGCAACCATTCCAGATAATATGCCAAATTTACCAAGTAGAGTACAGGAGGTTAGAACATAAAACACTAGTAAAAATGGATGATATAAAGTAAATTCCACAAAAGGTAGTAAAGATATTGTTACTATTATCCCAACCAATATACCTCTAAGTACAGCTCCTATTGTAAAGGCTATAACTATTTCCTTGCTACCAAGGGGAGGAGTAAGTATATCGGAAATATAACCTATTATTTTGCTCATTATGAAAGATGAAGAGCTGTTGGCAAAAGAATTTTGTACTATACTCATTATAATCAAACCATAGCCCATAAAATTAATGAACGCTACCCCGTCTATATCATGTCTTCTTGATCCAACAGCTAGGACAAAAACAGCAAGGAATATAAGGGCTGAAATGGCGGGAGTTATAAGAGTTTGATTATAGACTCTCATAAATCTTTTTACTTCACGCACGGTTAAGGTATAAGTACCGTACCAATTAATTTGTTCCATACTGTTAATTATGATTAAATTATTTATATAAAATTTTTTAAAATTATGATATATTCCGCTTCAAATTTTATCAACTAATATTCGAAATACCTAAAATTAAATAAAAATTAATGACAAAGAAGCTTTTTATTAAGACATATGGTTGTCAGATGAATGTCTATGACTCTATAAAAATGAAGGAGTTGCTTGACCCATTTGGTTTTGAATCAACCGATGATATGGTTCACGCTGATATGGTTATAATAAACACTTGTCATATTAGAGAAAAAGCTTCAGAAAAACTGTATTCGGAGCTTGGTAGGGTAAAAAAAATCAAAGATAAAAGATTGGCATCTGCTGGATCAGATATGATAATAGCGGTAGCTGGGTGTGTTGCTCAGGCTGAAGGCGAAGAGATCTTTGTGCGTGCGCCTTACGTTGATATAATTGTTGGTCCTCAATCCTACCATACATTACCAGAGTTGGTAGCCAAATTGGCAAGATCTGAAAAGCATTTAATCGATCTTGATTTTATTGAGGAAGAAAAATTTGATAATTTACCTAAAGAATATTCGGATCAAGGAGCAAGTGCTTTTGTTTCAATCCAAGAAGGTTGCGATAAATTTTGTACTTTTTGTGTTGTACCGTATACTAGGGGCCCGGAATTTTCTCGAAGTCCAGAAGAAATATACCGAGAGGCGATGATTTTGGTTGCTAAAGGGGCAAGAGAAATTCATTTACTTGGACAAAATGTTAATGCCTACCATGGAAAAAGTCCAAATTCTACTGTGAGTTTGAGTCTAGCAGACTTAATTCGTCATATCTCGTCTATTAAAGGTTTAAAGAGAATTAGGTATATTACTTCGCATCCAAAAGATATGACCGACGATTTAATTAATATGCATGGTCAGGTTGATCAATTAATGCCATTTTTGCATCTTCCTGTGCAGTCGGGTTCAGATAAAGTGTTAAAAATGATGAACAGAAAACACACTAGGGCAGAATATTTTGCAATTATTGACAAGCTCCGAGCAGTAAGACCTGATATTGCACTTTCATCTGATTTTATAGTTGGTTTTCCAGGTGAAACAGATGAAGATTTTGCCGATACCATGGATCTGGTAAAAAAAGTTAGATATAGCCAATGCTATTCTTTTAAATATAGTCCAAGACCAGGTACTCCAGCAGCGATAAAAGAGCAAATACCAGAAGCTGTTAAAACTGAGCGTCTAGTAATGCTGCAGAATGAGTTGTTCAAGCAGCAATTAGAGTTTAACGAATCTTGTGTTGGAAAAATATTACCTGTACTATTTCAAAAAGAAGGAAAACACGATAATCATATAGGAGGTAAAACGCCTTACATGCAATCTGCGTATGTTGAAAATGCTGATAAATCTTTGCTTGGTCAGATTGTTAATGTAAAAATCACTAAAGCCCTTGCAATAAGCGTTACTGGTGAGATAGTTTGAAATAGAATATGTAGGGTATTATTCTGGAGACTATCCAGAATGCAAGTATTATCAATAGAAAATAGCTTTGGTGCAAATAATAAAAGTTCTTATTCCGAAAGTTGGGTTATTTCCTTTAGATTACCAAGTAATCGAAGATGCTACTTTGTTAGTGGGAGATTTAATTGTTGTTCCTTTTCGTAATAAAAATATAACTGGTATAGTTTGGGAAATAAATTGTCCGCCAAGTGATAAAAAGCTTAAAGCAGTTGATTTGAGTTTAAGTTCTATTGGTGATAATTGTTACCAAAATATCGGTTCTATCAATATTGATCTCATTAAAAAAGCAGCTGATTATTACCTAAGTCCACTTGGCTCCGTTGCTAAGCTTGTGCTGCCTCTTGAAATAAATCTACAAACTATTAAAACTGAAATTCAGGAGATTCATGCGGATTATTCTTTGCCGCATTTATCAGAAGAACAGGTAACTGCACTAAATATAATAAGAGAAACAACAAAACCTGTTTTACTAAAAGGAGTAACTGGTTCTGGTAAAACAGAAGTATATTTTTATTTAGTTGCAGAAGTTCTTAAAAAAGGTAGGCAAGTTCTGATAATGTTGCCAGAGATTTCTCTCAGTTCACAGATAATAAAGCGTTTTACTGAGCGTTTTGGGTTTGCGCCAGCTATCTGGAACTCTAAGCAAACAAAAGCTCGAAAAAAAAAGATTCTACAGGGTATTTTAGATGGAACAATCAAAGTCGTAATAGGGGCCAGAAGCAGCTTATTTTTACCATATAAAGATCTGGCGTTGATTATAGTTGACGAGGAGCACGATGCTTCTTACAAGCAGGGCGAAGGGGTTTTATACAACGCTCGTGATATGTCCGTGCTGAGATCGCATTTATCAAATGCGATAGTTATACTTGTATCGGCCACTCCTTCAATCGAGACTATTTATAATATTAAACAAGGTAAATATTCTATGGTTGAGCTTAAAAGTCGTTTTAGCGATGCGACTTTGCCGAAAGTAGAAATTATCGATATGAGGAATGTTGAGTTAGAAAGAAATAACTGGATATCAGAGCCATTAATTAATGAAATTAAAGCGACTATTACTCAAGGAAATCAGTGTTTGCTTTTTTTAAATAGGAGAGGATATTCTCCCTTGATGTTATGTAAATCATGTGGGTATAGATCCCAGTGCAACAAATGCTCAGCATCAATGGTAGTACATAAAGCTAGAAAATTAATGGAATGCCACCATTGTGGTGCAGTAAGCAAAATTCACAATATATGTCCTGGATGCGATCAAAATGACTCCCTAATATTATGTGGTCCAGGAGTTGAAAGAATTGAAGAAGAAGTAAAAAAATTATTTCCTAATCTAAGAATAAATGTGATTAGTAAAGATCAGATTGCTAAGACCGACCAAATGCAAGATTTGTTGTATGAAATGGAAATAGGTAATATTGATATATTAATCGGCACTCAGATCATTACAAAAGGTTACCATTTTCCAAAGCTTGCTCTAGTAGGAGTAATTGACGCAGATCTTGGATTTGTTGGTGGAGACTTAAGATCCACAGAAAGAACATTTCAACTACTTCATCAGGTAGGAGGACGAGCGGGCAGGGACAAAAAAACGAAAGGTAGGGTTTTGTTACAAACTTATTTTCCAGAAAATAAAGTGCTGCAAGCCCTTGTAAGTGGCAACGAAGAAAAATTTATTGAGAAAGAGATTTTGACTCGGGAGGAAGCTAATATGCCTCCATTTACAAGAATGGCAGCTATTAATATTACGGGCAAATACCCAGAGAAAACATTAGCTATGGCAAACTATATAGCACGTAGAATTCCTATGAGTCCAGCTAGGGTTTTGGGGCCAGCTGAGGCTCTAATGTTTAAGGTATCTGGTAGGTACAAATACAGATTATTGGTGATTGCTGAAAGAAATTTTAATATTCAAAAATATATCTCAACATGGCTTGGTAGCTGCGTGATTCCTTCTTCGTTCCAGCTCAAAGTAGACATAGATCCTTATAGTTTTTATTAGCTTTTATAATGTTATAAGTTAAAAGTCGTTGGCTTTGCTTTCAAGGTTAACAAACATGTAACACATATGCTTATAGTTTAAACGAATTTACTATTTAATACACTTAAGTATTGACATAAGCAACTAGTAGTTAATATAAGTAGTCCGAACTAAAAGTATAATAAAATGATGAAAATACAACCGGTTATATTAGCGGGTGGAAATGGCTGTCGTTTGTGGCCCTTGTCACAAAAAGCAAAACCAAAACAATTCTTAAAATATTGTGATAATCTAAGTTCATTTCAAAACTCAATAATTCGTAATAGTTATTTAGGTACGCCCTTAGTATTGGCTAATATAGCTCATCAAGACATAATTATTGCTCAACTGGAAGAAATAAATTCACAGGCTAAAATAATATTCGAATATGACCAGAAAAATACGGCAATATGTGCGCTAGCTGCGTCTTACTACGCAAAACACCAGGGATTTAATACTATAATCCTTATTCCATCAGATCATCATATAGATGATCTGAAAAATTATAGGCATACTTTGAACATAGCAGCAGATGCTAATAGAAAACATAAATTTACTACAATAGGAGTAATACCAACATATCCTAATTCAAATTTTGGTTATATTAAAACAGAGCAAAAAGTAAGTGAAGAGCTATATTTAGCAACTAAATTCATTGAAAAACCAGACAAAGAATTAACCGAAAAATTAATTACATTACCAGAATATTTCTGGAATTCAGGAATTTATCTTTTTGATATTGAATATGTTTTGGAACTTGCAAGACAATTTATTCCAATGGTAAATAAAAAACTATCAGAAATATTTAATTACGATTCGTGTACTAACAATATAGTTAAGTTAGCTAAAGAAACATATAGTGATCTCCCCTCGATTTCGTTTGATAAGGCTATTTCTGAAAAATTACAGAGAATAGCTCTTGTCAAAGCTAATTTTAAATGGAGTGATCTTGGGACTTGGGAAGCCGTTTGGAATCTTGATAAAGAAAATGAACATCAAAATAATGTCAATGGACAAGGATTAATAGTTACTCATAATGTTAAGGATTCCTATATTAATTCTGATGCTGAAAAAACTGTAGCTATTGATTTAAAAAACATAGTTATTATTTTTAAAAATGGCCAACTTCTTGTGGCTAATAAAGACTCAGCAGAACTTATAAAACAATTAATTAATGAGCATACTTGAAAGAAATTGTAAAGATCTCTATAGATATCTCACAAAATTTGTTTATTATTTAGAAAAATCAGTCTAATAAATAAATTATGGATCTAAAGTATTGTCTTCGAGAAAAAATTTTAGCAGAGAGGAAATTATTCGATGAATATAAATTTCATTCTGAAAATGAATTAATCATAGACAATGTTAATACAATTATTAATGTTCTATGTAAGGATTTAATGGTTGAAGAAAAAAATACTGTAAAACTTAAAACTCATGATCTTGAGATTTTCAATTCTAAAAATGCGATAGGTTTATATTTACCCATTAAGGGAGAACCTGATTTAACTAAAATAATGTTGTATAACAATAAGATATTTGGCTTGCCAAAAATAGATGATAAACAAATAAAATTTGTACATTATCAAGTGGGTGCTAAATTAGAAAAAAAAGCAAAAGGAATACTTGAACCAACCTCAGATGTCAGCTTAAGCCCAAGTATAATCATTGTACCAGCCCTTGCGTATAGCCAGAAAGGCCATAGGCTTGGATTTGGCTGCGGACATTATGACAGATATTTCTCGCAGCAAATAGACCTTGGTAATAGATCAATAATCAAAATAGGCGTGTGTTTTGATAAATATCTGCTAGAATCTTTGCCAAATGAGAGTCATGATATAAAATTTGACTATATTGTCACTGATAAAATTATCCTAAAATTATGATGTTTACTGTTTTTGATATTATTATTTTTACCATAATTGGCGTTTCGACAATTATGGGGCTATATAAGGGGTTGCTAGGTATTGCAGTTAACCTAGTAGGTTTTGTAGCATCAATCGTTGCTGCAATCTTTTTGTTCCCATATATAAAAATTAGTTTTACAGGTCATATTGAAAATGCACTACTTCTATCAATTCTTAGTGGTACAGTAGCTTACGTTTGTTCTTTATTTATTCTGACATCAATTACATCGAGAATTAGTTCTTTATTAAGTGTTATTAGTTGTGGATTTTTTGATCGCGCTTTAGGGGTGCTTGTTGGTTTTGTAAGAGGTTTACTTATTTCTACAGTAATATTTGCACTAATAGTTATTTTCTCATCAAGGGCATATTTAAAAGCACAGAATTTTGAAGAAGTAATAACTAACATTGACGTTCTAAAATATCCAACTTGGCTCACTGATTCCAAAACAAGCAGTTACCTGGAAAAATCACTAAACAAATTGATTTTCTTATTTCCAGAAGGTACGCTTGAATCCATTAAACTTCCTAATACTGATGTAGATAAAGATCAAGATATTATAGATTCTATAAAAACTAGAAAAGGACAAGATGTTACTTCTTCTATAGTAGGCCCAGTTTCCATAGACGAAAATCTAGAAAAGGCTAAAAAAGACTTAATAATAAATGAGAATGATTGAAATAGTCATTAGATGTATAATAAATCATGAAAAAATACACTTTTAAGGAGCATTTTTTAGAACTTAAGAAACGTCTTTTAGTAATTATAACTTTTTTTGTTAGTGCTTTTATATTTTGCTATTATTTTAGCGATGATATATATAGTTTTATTTTAAAACCTTTGGCTAGTGTTGCAAATACTCACGGAAGAAAAGTCATTTATACTGGTATGGCTGAAGCTTTTTTTACTTATTTAAAACTTAGTTTTTGGGCAGCATTCCTGATAATAATTCCAGTTATCTCGTACCAGTTATATGGTTTTATATCTCCGGGATTATTAGAAAATGAAAAAGCAATTATTTTACCTACATTGATAATTTCACCTTTATTATTTTATTTTGGTGGATTTTTTGTATTTTATTTGGTAATGCCGAATGCTTGGCAGTTTTTTTTAAGTTTTGAGAACCAAAATTCATTATTACCAATTGTTCTTGAGGCTCGTATTAGTGAATACTTAAGTGTTGTGATGCAATTAATTACAGCTTTTGGTTTGGCTTTTGAGCTTCCTGTTGTATTGTTAGTATTAAGTGTATTAAAGTTGGTTTCTGCTCAAGGGCTAAAAAACAAAAGAAGATTTGCTATTGTAATAATTTTTATAATGTCTGCTATTTTGACGCCACCAGATGTTTTAAGTCAGATAGCCCTTGCAATACCACTGATTGTATTATATGAAACCTCAATTGTTATATGTAATTTTGTTGAAAATAGGAGTAAGTAAAAATGTTGGATATTAAGTGGATTAGAGAGAATAAAGCAGAATTTAATGATTTGCTCTCAAAAAGAGGGATAAAAGTGGATATTGACGAGATTATAAGATTGGATGAAGAAAAACGCCAACTAACAACACTTATCCAGGAATTTCAGCAAGCAAAAAACAAAAAATCAAAAAAACTGGCCAGTTTAAAAGGAAGATCATCAAGAGAGTTTGAAGATGTAAAAAGGGATGTCGAGCACATAAATGAGAAACTCATAGAACTAAGTAAGCTTATAACACAAAGTGATAAGTTAAAAAATATTCTTGATATGATTCCTAATTTACCAGCGAAAGATGTTCCGTACGGAGTAGATGAGAGCATGAATAAATTTATTCGTGACTTTAAGAAACCTGTTACAAAAACTTTTGCTAAAGAGCATTTTGATTTAGGGAAAGATCTTGGCATGATGGATTTTGAGCAAACAGCTAAAATATCGGGTAGCAGATTTGTTACCTTAAAAGGACAATTAGCAAACTTAGAGCGTGCTTTAGCTAACTTTATGCTGGATACCCATACTAGGGATTTTGGATTTGAAGAAGTTTCTCCTCCTTCCTT
>CAMCTQ010000010.1 GCA_945878545.1 Rickettsia typhi | reverse complement strand
GGAGATTCAAGATGATGCAATACCCCAATACAATTAATATGATCAAATTTGCCGATATTTAAGTTTTGGATATTTAAAATACTATCATTTATCCATTTGATATTTTTTAAACCTCTGATTTTTGCTCTTTCTTTAGCAATTGCCATACTAGCCTTGCTAAAGTCAAGATACACTATTTGTGCATTCGTATCACGCAATTGCTCAGCATGATAAATCACAGCATCTCCAGTACCAGCACCAGCCACGAGTACTCTAAAATTCTTTTTAAAATCTTGCCGACCACCCCATAAATAATGATTTATCTCGCTCAAGGAATCTGCCTGCATACTAAGCAATCTTCTCTTTTCATCTTCTGGGTTCCTCTTTGGGTAGGGATAATCCAGATACTGATCTTGAACTTGTTTTAAATCTTTTTCAAATTTTTTATCTTCGTTTTTGTTTTTCTTGCTCATAAATTTACAGCCTTTGTTTATTGCTGTCATCCCGCAACTTGGAAGCTGTCATCAATTATCACCCACTTTTAAAGCCGCAATAAAAGCTGATTGAGGAATTTCAACATTTCCTATATTTCTCATCCGTTTTTTACCAGCCTTTTGCTTTTCAAGCAATTTACGTTTACGAGTAATGTCGCCACCGTAGCATTTTGCCAGAACATCTTTTCTCATCGCTTTAACATTTTCTCTAGCAATTATTTTGCCACCAATAGCAGCCTGAATAGCTATTTGGAATAATTGTCTTGGGATTAAATCTTTTAATCTTGCACACAACTCCCGCCCTCTTGACTCAGCTCTTGATTTATGAACAATTATTGACAAAGCATCAACATGATCCCCGTTCACCATAATACTGAGTTTGACTAAATTACTTTCTTGGTAATCATCTATCTCCCAGTCAAAGCTTGCGTAACCCTTGCTACAACCCTTAAGGCGGTCATAAAAATCAAAAACAATTTCATTAAGTGGTAATCTATATATAACCATTATTCTTCCGGAAATATACTTCATATCAACTTGTACACCTCGTTTGTCTGTACAAAGCGCAAGCACTGAACCTAGATATTCTTCAGGTACCATTATAGTTGCACGAATCCATGGTTCTAGCATTGACTCTATCGTTTGTGGATCAGGAAAATCTGCAGGATTATGGATCTCTATTTGCTTTCCTCCCCTCAAATTGACTTGATATACAACGCTTGGAGCTGTTGTAATGAGATCTAAATCAAATTCACGCTCTAGCCTTTCCTGGACAATTTCAAGATGTAATAGCCCAAGAAATCCGCATCTAAATCCAAAACCAAGAGCTGTCGAACTTTCAGTTTCAAACTCAAGACTTGCGTCATTTAGACGAAGCTTGCCAAGCGAGTCCTTCAATTTTTCAAAATCAGATGCATCAGATGGGAATAAACTGCAAAACACTACTGGTAAATTGGGTTTAAAACCTGGCAACATTTTTAATTCAATTTTACTATCTTCAGTAATTGTATCACCTACCTTGCACTCCGTTACTTGCTTAATTGACGCCGTAAAAAATCCTAATTGACCAGCATCTAAAGCATCACACATAACTTTCTTAGGCGTAAAATAACCAACATTATCAACTGTATATGTATTTTTTGTCGATAACATTTTGATTTTCATGTTTTTCTTGAGTTTTCCTTGGAAGACCCTAACCAAAATTACCACACCTAAATATTGATCATACCAACTATCTACTAGCAAAGCTTTTAGGATATTTGGATTCTCATTTTCAATAAATTCATTTTTTGGCGCTGGGAGTCTTGTCACTATTGCTTCTAAAACATCTTCAATACCAATACCGCTTTTAGCAGAAACAAGGAGGGCATCGCTTGCATCTATACCAATCACACTTTCTATTTGTTCTTTGACTTTATCGGGTTCTGCTGCTGGTAGATCTATTTTGTTTAAAACTGGAACTATGTCATGATTATTGTCAATTGCTTGATACACATTAGCTAGTGTTTGTGCCTCAACGCCTTGGCTTGCATCGACCACCAAGAGGGACCCTTCACAAGCCGCAAGCGACCTGCTAACTTCATAAGAAAAATCGACATGACCTGGTGTATCCATCAGATTCAATTGATATATATTCCCGTCTTTGGCCTTGTACTGAAGCCTAACTGTCTGCGCCTTTATTGTAATACCACGTTCCCGTTCAATATCCATTGAATCAAGTACTTGCTGACTCATTTCCCTCTTCTCTAAGCCGCCACAATACTCTATCAACCTGTCTGCTAAAGTAGATTTTCCATGATCAATATGGGCTATAATCGAGAAGTTCCGTATAAATTTTTGTTCATCCATTTTATTCTAAAAATCACTATATATTTAATAAATTATAATTTATACTCATAAACTAAAAATGAGTCACTAACCGACACATTATAACAGCTATTTTGCTTAATCCTAGAAAAATTAAAGGTAATAAAATGCGCGCAGAAATAGAAAACACCAAACTTAAAATCGAGCAATCACTCGCGTTGCTTAAGAGGTCTCTTTGACATCGATAGTACAAGAAAAAAACTATTAGAACTTGAAGAACAAGCAAACACATCAGATCTATGGAATGACCAAAAAAAGGCAACAGAGTTGCTAAAAGAAAAAAGAGTGCTAGAAAACACTATAAATTCTTTTGATAAAATCAATAATGGTCTTACTGATAATATCGATCTTGCCATCATGGCTGAGGAAGAAAATGATGAATCAATCCTTGATCAAGTAGAAAATGAACTAAAACAACTTGCAAAAATTGCAGCAAAATTTGAAACGGAATGTCTGTTTTCAGGTGAATTAGATCTTAATAACTGTTTCCTCGAAATTAACGCTGGAGCCGGCGGCACTGAGAGTCACGATTGGGCATCAATGATGATGCGTATGTATTTACGTTTTGCAGAGCGTCTTGGCTTTAAAACAGAAATAATTAATATTATTTCTGGCGAAGAAGCGGGCATTAAATCTTGCTGTATAAAAATTAAAGGAGAAATGTCTTTTGGTTGGTTTAGAACAGAGTCAGGCGTGCATAGGTTAGTTAGGATATCACCTTTTAATGCCGCTGGTAAAAGGATGACTAGTTTTGCTTCATGCTGGGTGTATCCAGAAATTGATGATAATATAGATATAACTATTGAAGAAAAAGATTTAAGAATAGATACGTATAGAGCATCAGGAGCTGGCGGTCAGCATGTTAACACTACCGACTCCGCTGTTCGGATAACTCACCTACCAACAAATGTAGTAGTACAATGCCAAAATGATAGATCTCAACATAAAAACAAAGCAGAAGCTATGAAAATGCTAAAAGCAAGATTATATGATTTAGAGATAAAAAAGAAAAATGAAGAAACAGAAAAAGAAAATGCTGCTAAGACAGATAATAGCTGGGGGCATCAGATCAGATCTTACGTATTACAACCATACCAAATGGTTAAAGACCTTAGGACCGATTATGAAACATCTGATTCAAACGGCGTTTTAGATGGTAATTTGGAAAAATTTGTTTCTGCTACCTTAGCACAAAAAGCAGCAAAATATTAAAAAAGATCAGCCTGTTAGGCGCTAGAGTCTCTGTACTTTCTGAATAAAGAACACTATGGTATTGCCATAAGAGTCAACTAATGAACAGAAAAAAACAATAATGAACCTCACAAACCATACAGTTTTTATCACTGGCGGCTCTTCTGGTATAGGTCTTGCGCTAGCTAAAAACTTCGCTGATCTTGGTAATAAAGTCATCATCTGTGGTCGTAACGCACAAAAACTTCAAGCAGTACTGAATCAAGACGAAAGACTTTGGGGGGTTGTCGCTGATATCACTGACCCAAACTCTATATATTATATATTAAATATTCTTGCTAAAAACAACTGGCATCCATCGATCTTAGTTAACAACGCTGGTTGCGGCGCTTTTATCGATATATTCTCTGGTGATGTAAGTCATTTTATGACGCAAACCTCAAACCAAATTCAGACAAATATCCAAGCTCCAATGAACCTAGTAGTAGCATTCTTACCACTACTCAAAATGCACTCCGCTGCAGCAATAATTAACATTACTTCCGGCCTTGCTATATCTCCTAAAAAGTCTGCGCCCATCTATTGTGCAACTAAAGCAGCACTACGTGCGTTTACCAAAAGCCTAAGGTATCAAATTGAAGATTCTGGGTTTAATATTAGAGTGATGGAAGTATTACCACCAGTAGTAGACACACCAATGACCTTAGGCACTACCCACTCTAAGATCACACCGGAGAAAGTGGCTCAAGATGTGATAAATGGATTGGCACAAGAAAAAAAAGAAGTTTACGTTGGAAAAGTTTTATTACTAAAAATAGTCCATAGCATATCCCCATTACTAGCAGATATAATCATGCGTAATTGGTGAATATTGACTTTCTCAGCCTTTTTACATACTCCTCATGTCGGGCATCTGGCGAAGATAGATAGTTCTATTCTTCTAGCAACTCATTCCTTTTTATATTGTTTGCTTCGTTTTATGGAATTTTACCTTAACTTGACAATGCCTTCTAATTTCTTGCAACAGGTTCCTTGTCAGTTCTAATTCTTACTATTGTAGACATACCAGGACTTAATTTGCCTATCAACGCCTCGGGAATGTCAAAATCAATTGCTACAGGTACACGCTGAACAATTTTGGTAAAGTTGCCGGTCGCATTGGCCGGTGGTAATAGGCTGAACTTTGCACCGGTTGCAGGAGAAACATTTCTAATATAACCAATAACCTCATGACCAGGTTCTGAATCAAAAGTCATCACTGCTTCCATGCCTGTTTTAAAATTAGTAATTTGAGTTTCTTTAAAGTTAGCCTTTACATACAATTTTTCTGGTACAACCGCAAATAATATTACTCCTGCTCGTATATAATTCCCAAGTTTTAAAGAACTATTACCGAGTATACCATCAATAGGAGAGCGAATCACAGTATTATCTAGATCTCTTTTGGAGAGGATAGCCTCCTGTTTGATTGTAGTATGTTTTGCCATAGAAGATAAACGTTGTATTTCTAAGAGCGCTAGTTTTTCATCGCTTGTTTGCATATTAAGTTTTGCCTGCGAAAACTCATTTTTTGCTTTTTCTAACGCCATTTCAGTGGCATCCAATTTTTGTTTACTAGCATAGTTATCTTTGCTAAGTGTCTGAATTCTATTGTAATCTACTTGCGTAAGTTTTAAATTGGTTTCAGCAAACTCAAAAGATTCTTTTGTTTTTACTTGCTCAATCTGAGCCAGCTTTATATTTTGTTCTATTATTTCTGTATCTCTTTTTGCTCCTTCGAGCGTTGCTAACGCTTTCTCGTAATTAGCATCATAATCATCACTTTTAATTTTGGCTATAATTTGCCCCTGTTTAACTTTATTATTTTCTTCTAGTAATATTTCGTGAATTACCCCGCTTACCTCTGAACTAACATTAGAAATTTCAGCTTCAATATATGCATTATCAGTATATTGTGTCTTACTCCATATATATATCCTATAAACCAAGATGGAAAGTATAAGAGAAATAATAATCAGGGTATGAACAAAATATCGATGCGATGCATATTTAGAGATAAGGCTCATAATTTTCGTGATATATAAATACAAACAATGATAGATAATAAGTATATTATAGCAGCTATTGGCAACATGTACCAAGGATAGATCACTGTTATTATTATAATGATAGCAAATATTATCATACAGAGTGATAAATATTCTGGTTTAATATTAAGATTTTTTATTGATATCGTAGGCAATCTGCTAGCCAATAATATTGCTATAAAGACAATATAAACATTTATTAATAAGGTATGGCTTCTGATATTAAAATCCTCAAAATATGTAGTGATTTCGAAGTCAAGAATCATAGGTATTAATGCAAGCATTGCTCCACTAGGTGCAGGAACACCCGTTGAAAAAAGCATTGCTTGTTTTGACTCTACTGGATTGAAAATCATAGTATTGAATCGTGCTAGTCTTATACACATGCAAACGATAAAAAATGTTATCGAAGCCCAAGATATGACCTTGTATTCATATTGCTGAAAAGACCACAAATATATTATGATAGCTGGACAAACACCAAAATTGACAAAGTCGCACAAAGAATCTAGTTCAGCACCAAAATGGCTAGTAGCATTGAGCATCCTAGCTATTTTCCCGTCAAGGCCATCAATAATAGTTGCTATTAACACACAATAAATTGATAGCTCCCATTTACTATCAAGTGCGAAGCGTATAGAACTTACTCCAACAACAAGACCTATCAAGGTTACTAGGTTAGGAATTAACTTTGCAACGGGCACTGGCTTTAAAATTCTTCGTGGCTTTTTTAACTTTGACAAAATCCATGCCTAATAATTATTATTATCTTACTTCAAACTTTGGCTGAGAAGACTTGGTCAGACTTGTATCAGCTATTATAGTTTCTCCCCCTACGCAGGTTTGACCCTCTGATACTAAAATGGCAGTTTTTAAGGGTAGATAAATATCAGCTCTACTACCAAATCTTATTAATCCATAACGCTGACCAGCTTTCACCACTTGAGATTCTTCTAAATCACAAACAATTCGTCTTGCGATTAAGCCAGCAATTTGAACAAAAGCTATTTTCACGCCCGAAATAGTTTCCATCAAAACAGATTGACGCTCATTATGAATACTTGCTTTATCTAAAGATGCATTAAAGAATTTTCCAGGATGATAATTTAATGACAAAATCCTACCGGAAGCTGGAGTCCTATTAACGTGAACATTAAAAACGTTTAAAAACACACTTACTTTTATCATTTCATCGTCACCAAGTCCAAGTTCTGATGGCGGTGTCACTTCTTTTATTGTTTGAACTATTCCGTCAGCTGGGCTAATAATAAAATTATCGTTTACTGGTGTTACTCTTTCAGGGTTTCTAAAAAAATAAGCGCACCAAACTGTGCAAATCGTGCCAATCCAACCAAACGTTGAACTAAAAGATCCTAATACAAAAGTTATTACAGCAAAAATAACAATAAATATATAACCTTCACGATGAATGATTTTTGCTAGATCATTGTATGGTTTCATGCTTCTTCTCCAAATAAATTCTTTTGGATGATAAAATCCTTAAATGCTAAGGTCAAGCATAAAAATTGTTTACCCCATTAAAATCTATTATTCATGGTTGACCTTACGTCTAAAAGTTATTATAATGGCATCTGAAATTGATAGGTTCAAAAATCAAATTAAAAAATAATTATTATGAAAGTTCTAAAATCCCTAAAATCTGCAAAAACAAGAGATAAAAACTGCCGCATAGTAAAGAGAAAGGGCAGAACGCTTGTTATCAATAAAGTTAACAAAAGATTTAAAGCTAAACAAGCCTAGTTATTTTGCTATCTTAAAGCCACTTTACTACTTAATTTTACCGTTCAACTCGATAGCTGCTAAGCTTAATTTAACGAATAGGTTGCCACGTTCTTCAAAGTTCTTAAACTGATCATACGACGCACAAGATGGGGCTAGTAAGAAAGTTAGTTTATGGTTTTTAATTGTTGTGGAATATTCTATTGCCTTACTAAAAGCTTCTTCAAGATCTTCACAGACTTCGTACTCTGTTTTGCGCTCTGAATTAGAATCTAAATAATTAGCAAATAAATTTTTACTTTCACCAAAAAAATAAGCTTTTTTAACGTTGTGTAAAATCGACTCAAGATCTGAAAAACTATTTTCTTTGAATTTACCGCCTGCAAACCAGATAATATTATCAAAAGCTGATAGTGAAGCTAGAGCTGACGATATATTCGTTGCCTTACTATCATTATAAAAATTTATATTTTTATAATGACCAACATATTGCATTCTATGATCAAGGCCTTTAAAAGTTTTTAGAGCTTCGATGATCAACGAACTAGGAATCGAAAGCGCTCTGCATATTGTATAAGCTATAGCGATGTTTTCCTTGTTATGCTCCCCTTGCAACTGCGGTAGTTCGGGAAGAAGATAATTTTTTTGATCAAAGAAGTTGTCTTCTAAACCAAGAACACCACAAAAAATTCCATCTTTGATATGCTCTTTATTGGATATTGGAATTACTTTTGAGCTGTAAATTTTCTTAAATTTATTATAAATATCTCGTGAAATAACACTGTTTACACCAATAATTTTTAAAGCACCAGTGGTCAAGATTTTTTCTTTTATTTTAGTGTAAGCTTCAATCGTCTCATGTCTATCAAGGTGGTCTGGTGTTACATTAGTAATAACAGATATTTTAGGATCTATCTTATTTAAAAGTTCAATTTGAAATGAGGATAATTCAAATATATAGCCTTTTCTGTCACTTGGTAGAGACATTACCGGAGTTCCAATATTACCACCAATACTATAATCAAGCCCTGCTTGCGTTAGAATATGACCTGTCAAAGCTGTAACAGTACTTTTTCCGTTAGTACCGGTAATAAAGATAAATTCAGAATCGGGATTTTCTTCCATGAATAATTCAATATCCGAAGTAATAGCAATTTTGTTATTGGAAGCTATTTCAAAAATTCGATGAGAATGTGGAACACCTGGACTTATAACAATTTTATCAAGCTCAATCCATTCTTTAGCTTCTAAGGAAAACAGATTCTGATTACCAAATTCTACGGAAAAAGCCTCTTTGTTTACTTTGGAATCATCATAACAGATTACGTCCTTGGCAACATTAACCAGCTCTTTATATACTGATATACCAGTTATTCCTAATCCAAAAATACCTATTCTTTTGTTTTTTTGTTTTGACAAGTTCATGCTTTTATATACAGGGTTATCATTTAGTTCTTCAGAAATTTTTGATAATCAATCGGCACCTCCTTTAAACTATCATTCAGTCGAGATATTACCTCAAGAGTAATATTTAGTTCGCTAATCACAAACAATACCTGAGAACTAGGTAGTACTATATTAAAATTATATTCCTTGGCTAAATCACTAATTATGGAAATAGTTTTTTGATGCACTACTTCTATTGCTCGTGAATGAGCTTGCTCAAGAGCAATCTTTTTTAATTGAATATTTTTTTGAATATTACTAACATTTTTATTAAATTTCGCTGCTAACGAATCAAATTTTTCCTGACTCAATGTTTTTTGCGACTCAAGCAATTCCTGCTCTTGTTTTTTAAACCCCTTTTCTTGCTCAGCTATATCTTTTTGTATATTTTCACTTAATTCATTAATAGATTTTCTGATGCTAGTAATAGCTAAAGAATTTTCTAAAATAGATTCAACGTCTACAACCGCAACTTTTGCAACATAGCGATCTTGAGCGCTTACGATTCCACAAAAGGTAAGAGAGATAAGAAAAACGCAGATTTTTAAAAAATTCATATATAGAGCCTTTTAATTCGAATTAGCATTTAAAACACCTTAACGACGAACGGCAAGCATAGCCCACTAACCAATAGCAACATCATGGCAAACAAAACCATTGTCATGACACAATGCAAGAGTTGTGTTTAAAGCTTATAGAATTTTTATTCTAGCAATACCCCTAACACTCATGATAACTATTTCTTAAGAAGAGTAGCAAACCACCATTCGTAACCATCAATATCCTGTACAGCACAAAAACGATCACCCCAAAAGCTATCATTTGGCTCAATCAAACTTATTGCCCCGTTAGTTATTGCTTGCTGATATAATTGATCCGTGTTTTCACAATATATATACATACTAACAGGCATACTTACTCCTAAACTAATAGGCGCCTTTTTTGTTGATCCATATGATCCTTCAGGAGAAAACATAATATAAGCCTCCTGTTTCTCCATAGAAACATGCTGAGGTTCTCCATCATCACCCTTCACAAGATCTACTACAGTAAAACCGAAAGCATCGGTATAAAACTTTATAGATTTATTCCCATCTTGCACTGTAAAATATGGACTCAACTGGGGTATGCTGGTTGGTTTAAACATAATTTATGCTTCCAAATAAAATATATATCATACAATATAACCATAAGCAGGCAAGTACACTTCTCCAAAAAAATCAAAGTTATTACTATTATTTTTAAATTTGACTTCTGCCTTTTGCAATAAACTAATAACTTTTATTGTATCCTTTGACGAAAGTTTTTGTGCATTACTTCTAAAATCACCTACATACTTAAAAAATATTGGAGGTGAAAGAGATTTTATAGCAGAATCAATATTATCTCCATCTTCAATTTTTGAAACCACAATAAATAGATTGATATAATATCTTATTAAAGCCCTGATCATCAGTATTTCATTGATATTTTGACTTCTAAGCTTTTCTACTTCAACTAAAAACAATTCTGGCTCTTGTTTACTAAAAAATATACACATCTCATCTCCATTAGCAGACAAATCTGAGCTTATCACCGCTTTTACATCTTCATAGCTAATCTGATCTTTATCATAGGTATAATTTATCAATTTCTCTAGTTCATTTTTGATAATTTGATGATCCCCCTTTAAAGTAGCTTTAATATAAAACAAAGCTTCTTGTGAAATTGTTTTGCGATGTTTTGCAGCTATTGTATTAGCAATTTTTGCTACCATATTATCATCATCATAATAACAACCCATCACAGCCATATTCGGCGAGTCTTCAAATAATTTTCTTATTCCAGAGGCAGGCAGAGATTCTTCTCCTATAAAGCAAATGAAATTAGTAAAATCTGCTGTTATTAAAAATTGTTTTAATTCCTTGCTTATCGCTGAACCATTATGGTCAACTTTTAACAATTCTTTTTGTTTAAAAAAGTTACTACTATTAGCTAGAAGACTAAGATTCGCTTCTGTAGCTTCCTTGCTAGTTAAATTCACTGTAAAAAAATCAAATTTTTTAACTAACTGGTTGATAACAGCAGAAATAAAACCCCTGTTATGCCCATACAAAAGCAAAGACTTAACACTCCCGCTTGCAACTTTATCAAGTAATTGTGTTAACTGATTCGTATAAAATTTCATCTTATATATTGATAGTCCTTTTATCAACAGCAAGAGCTGCTTCTTTGATTGCTTCATTAAGAGTTGGATGCGCATGACAAGTACGAGCAATATCTTCAGCCGCCCCTCCAAATTCCATATAAGCCACGATTTCTGCAATTAGAGTCCCAGCATCAGGGCCAATAATATGAGCTCCCAAGACTTTATCACTTTTTTTATCAGCAAGAATTTTAACCATTCCTTCAGCACTGCCAACGCTTCTTGCGCGGCTATTGGCCAGGAATGGAAACTTACCTACTTTATATTCGGTACCAGCTTTTTTTAAATCTTCCTCAGTTGCTCCAACACTTGCAACTTCCGGCCAACTGTAAACAACTGCCGGAATTAGATTATAGTTTACATGACCTGCTTGGCCATTCATAATCTCTACTGCAGCAACCGCCTCTTCTTCTGCTTTATGCGCAAGCATTGGACCTCGTATTACATCGCCAACCGCATAGATGTTCGGATAATTCGTTTGAAAATGATCATTTACACTAATCATACCACGCTGATCGACATTAACTCCCAGCTCTACAAGGCCAAGACCATCAGTATTTGGCCGCCTACCAACAGACACAAGAGCTACATCGCAAGAAATTTTACTATCGAAGTTATCACTCACACTGCTAATAGTAAGATCAATACGATTCTTCACTTGCTCTGCTTTTAGCACCTTGGTGCTAAGTATAAATTTGATCCCCTGATTTTCAAGAATTTTGTGAAAGGACTTCCCTATTTCAGAGTCAAGAGCAGGAACAATTCTATCCGCATATTCTATAACAGTGATTTTACTACCAAGCCTTCTCCAAACTGAACCAAGTTCAAGGCCTATATATCCACCACCAATAACCACCATTTCATTTGGTACTTTTGACAAGGATAGAGCACCTGTTGAAGAAACTATATTTTTTTCATCAATAGTAACTCCTGGAACACTCATGACCTCAGAGCCGGTAGCAATTAAAATATTTTTGGCAAAAATCTTTTCACTATTTACACCATCGGTCACTTCAACAGTGTTTTTATCAATAATCTTTGCTAACCCTTTGATTTTAGTAATTTTATTTTTAACAAAAAGACTCTCGATTCCTTTGCATAAATCCTCTACCACCTTATCTTTTTTAGCTAACATTTTTGCAAGATCAAGCTTAGCATCAGTTATAATTCCAATATCTGCAAAATGGTTTTTAGCTTCCTCATATTTCTCAGAAAAACTTAGCAATGCTTTGGAAGGAATACAACCAACATTTAGACACGTCCCCCCTAGAGTTTTATGTTTTTCAATACAAGCAACTTTATTCCCTAACTGTGCAGCTCTTATTGCACCTGTATAACCGGCTGGCCCACCGCCAATAACTACTAAATCAAATTCTTGCATAGGACAACCCTCATAATATAAATGAATTTTCAATCGACAGATGATAGCATAACAACGACTCAAAACACAAGAAAGCTTTATAGATTATTTCGGAAAATGCTCTGCTTTTAATTTTATTGAGTTTTTTGTTGGACTAGATATTAGAGTAATCAGGTTTACTTGATCAGAAAAACTATCATTATTATAATTTTCTAAGGACTTATACATTAATTTTGTAATTGAGTAATTCGTTCTATTGTAAATAGCGTTTGACTCGCCAAAATTCTTCAAGGACTTCATGAGCAAAATAGGTGAGTCATATTCGAGCTTTATTGTTTCACAATCAATTATATTCTCAGCAAACCCAGCTTGCTGCATAAGGAGAGTCATATCGTCAAATCTAATAAAAGGTGAAATATGAGGAAAATGCACACTATTTACCAAATCTTCTGCTAGAAACAAAGCATTCCTAAGAAAATGCAATGTACCAGAACCGGGAAAATTACAAATAAAAATACCATCTTCTTTTAAAATCGATTTTATTTCAACTAAAAATTTTTGCACTTCTCCTAGCCAATGTAATCCAAATGGAAATAATATGAGATCTATTGATTTTTTATCTATTAAACCAAGTTGATCCGGATTTGCATAATTTAAATGGTACGAATCATTAATAGATAATATATGATAATCGCTAAAACCTAACACCAACACCTCTTGATAGGTTTTATCTATTGGCTCCAATCTCTCACTTAAATCAGAATAGATAAATTGATAAAAATCTGAATTTCTAATATTATCGACAGACTTGGCTTTGTTCTTAACTATGAATTTTTTATCAAACATCATCGTTGATATACTTTACTTCGGAACCAGTCGTCGTTCTGAAGTCTACCAACATTAACCCGTACTTTTGGATAGGTTTTACTTTTATTTGCAGCATAGCGATTATTTCCTTTGCGAAATAAATCTCTCTGCTCGTCTCTGTCATATGGATTTACAGATTTTTGATACCCAAGGTTATTAGATCTATACGCTACTTTCTTTAAATTATTATTATATTCATGCATAGATTGGTTTATTTTATGAACATTACGACGATATTTTTCTGCAAGATGTTCAGTTGCTGAGTGATATCTACCTATAGCTTTGTCCATTGACCCTAGTTTCTTTTTATTTTCACTTAAGAAATGAGCTCCATAGGCAATATTATTCCTAGGTGAAAAGGCCTGCTCCAAAGATAAAAAAGCATCAGGATGATATTTTAGGTTTATTTGCATACAACCAACATCTAGATTATTGTTTCCAGCCATAAATTGCATTCTTGCATATTTTATTGCTTCATTTTGAGTCTTAAAATGATGCCCCTTCCCTTCTTTGTTATTCATGACAGTCCAAGGCCAAACCACCGAAATATTATGTTGAGAATGTTTTTTTGCCGTTTCATGCAAAGAAATAGCGTGTAAGCTATTAGTAGGCAAATTATGCTTTTTCTCGAAATAAGAAAACATACTGGAACATTTTCTTGATTCCCTAAGCTCGTAATCTATACTTGCATAGACACAATTAGTACAAAAAGAGAAAAAGAAAAAAATTATCGCAAAATAAAGATTTCGCATTACACCAGATAAGTTATTAACATTAATAAACATATTAGTTCAACAAAGTACCCTACACAAGTAAAAATGGATGAATCTAGAAAAGTTTTTGTTCCCTTGACCAATAAAAGCTTCAATTTTAGTATCAAAGTCAAAGCAGGTGGGAAATCTGATAGTATAGATAACTTAATTTACATAGACGGTATATGGTACATCAAGCTCACCGTAAAAGCCGCTCCAGAACATGGAAAAGCTAATAAAGCAATTATTAATTTTTTATCTCACAGATGGTCCGTGCCTAAAAAAACCATTAGTATAATTAAAGGCACATCAAATAATTATAAGGTTCTAAATATTAAGATTGAAAGTTTAAAAGAAGAAATGCTACAAATAATATGAACCTCTCAATAGCGGTAATAAAAAATCTACAGATCTTAAAATCACCACTATTCCTAGTCTAGCTTACAACAGATAGATAAATTAACTCCTAATCACTATGGGGAAGCCACATCTCCTATAATATGTTGATCGCACTCAAATACATCATCATCATCACCTTGTTCATCAATTAGAACAGCACAAATATCATGATAGCCAAGTTGATGCGCAAGTTGAATTGGCGTCAATGCCCGATGCTGAATAGGAATCCCTGCTCCACCTTCTCCAAGTTCTGTGTTCACTATTGGAGTCAAGTCTTCGCTTAAAGCTTCTACAGCTTGATCGAGAGATTCAAAAATCTCTGAAATCCCATTTGTATTATGAGCAACAATAGCAGCGTATAAAGCTCTGATAAGACCTTCTACTTCTTGTTGTTCTCCATCTTCTTCCATTTCTATCAATGTACCTTCATCTAAGACAAGCATAATTGGAATAGCATCATCTTGTTTAGTAGCTTTTTTTTCTTCTTCTATTCTCTTCATACTAATTGACTTTATTTTTTATTAAGTTTGATTACTCAGATTCGAGAGACTAAAAACTGGCTTTTCTTCAGCGAAAGAGAAATGTTATCAGAGATAAAAAAATCGTCAACTACTGAATTATTTTAAATTAAAATAACGCATAGTTGACAATTTAACGTTAAAAAATTATTTATTATGAATTTGCTGCTTTAGGTTACGATTACCCTAAATTACCTAATACTCAACAATCATCATGACCATCTTTAACATCACCAGCAACCTCCTTATTATGGTTGACAAAATCTCCCACCATTATATCATGTTGATTTACTGCAAGTTCAGGGTGCATATAATGGTTATAGTTATCATATATTAATTTACCGAAAGATATAGCACTCAACACACACATGGCACCGTTAGTTACCATCATAAATATCTCAAACATAACTACCCTCCTTAAATGAAAAATTTAAAAATCTTAGGATTCAGACATTATTACGGCACGGCCTATAGTCATTTATTTTGAGATAGTTAAGAAAAGCATCGGTAGAAGAATAGTTAATATAAGGAATCTGCAGAATGGCTTAAGAGCTTAAAATCCAAAGATGGTCCCATTGTCCATATTCCTTAAGCCGTACCAACTTTTTTCTCATGACACTGCTTCTGAATGCTAACCCACACTAAAAGACTATATAAGTTAATCGTAACCAATATAGGTTAATTATTTATTAAAATATTAATCTATTGTTAATATTTTAATAAATCTGGACTATGGACAAAGAGTGAAAAGATATTTTTTCTATTGTAAACATTTGGCCAGTGTGAACACCCGTCATATATGGACGCCAATAGATACATAAGATTAAACTTATCAACGGTTTTATGAAGAAATGTTCTTCAATGAACCAATTTTTAAATCTTTAAAATAATAAATGAGAAAGACTTATTACAGTTTATTTTATGGTTCTGAGCGTGTATAAATATAATCTAGTAATAATCTTGTAACTATGTTAATAATGCACAATATAAATAAATTCACAAAATATATGAAAAAAATTGTTATTTTATCAATATGCTTTTTTATTTCTAGTTGTGCAACTGTTTTTTCTGGCACCTCCCAGAACATAAATATTAAGGTTGTTGACACAGCAACTAATAATTTTATTGATGGGTGCACTTGTATTCTTAATGATCCAAGAGGAGCAAGTTACACTATAACAACTAATCCAGCCGTAGTATCTGTTGCTAGAGGTAATGGTTCTATTGTTATAAATTGTAAAAAAGAAGGATATAGACAGCTAAATATGGCAGTTGGTGATAGTTTTAACGCCACAACAGTAGTAAATGTATTATTTTGGCCTGGATTTATTGTAGATGCAATAAGCGGCGCTTATAAAAAATACCCTTCTCATTATGTAATATCAATGGAAAAAATAACTAGTGCACCCTGAACTCGTAGCTAATTTTAAATGATATGAGTCAAGTCATGAAATGCTTTTTCAAGATCTAGATAGTTATTAGATCTAAGAACTAATGAAGTTCCATGAATCCCATCTTTTATAAATGGATAACTGCCCATATCAACAGATGGGTATTTATTTTGTAGGATCTCAAACTGTTCAGCGATCTTGTTTTTTCCTAATCTTACTGTATGAGATAAAGTTTTTACGACCCTACCATGTTCTAAAAATGGGATAACAAGATTCAGCATAGATTCCATAATTTCTGGAACTCCAGCTAAACAATATATATTTTTTATACTAAAGCCAGGAACTTTGCTTACATTATTTGGAATAAGGGTGCTTCCTTCAGGAATAAAAGCCATTTTTTCTCTAGCCTTGTTCATCTGAGTTCATACTAATGAGTGATTATAAAGGAATAGGAGTCGATTTGGCAAAAAGAAAATTTTAGAAGTTATAAAAGCTACGCTTGTAAAAGCTAGTATTTAAAAAGAATAATAGATAAGGAAGAAGAAATAAAAACGAAGGTAGATGAGATAATAAATAAGCATTTAGGATAAAATCCAAACTAACGTCAAGGTATTTTGATACCGCCGCGATGAGTGAATCTCCCCAAAATCTTTAAGCAGAATGCAGAAACCATTATAGCACAATAAATGCCGAATATATGACGGTTACCACAAGGGTTACAGGAACTGATCGATCAGTTGTGGCCAACCGCTCCTTATATTTAGCTCTAATAAGTATTAATTCTATATAAATCTAAGATATAAACAATCTATCTTTAATAACTTTTTGTATTTTTTAAATTAATTTATTGCAATGTTTTGAGAGTTGTGATATCCATATGGTTAATTTTTCTTAATGATTAAATAACTGGTGACACTATTATGCGTAAATATTTATTAACTACTTCTACTCTTGGATTTATCAATACTTCAATACTTGGAACAATTCTTTTGCCTTTATCTGCTGCTAAAGCAGACAATGCAGTTGTACAATATAGTCCAACTATAGAACTATCAACGAGGAACAGCAAAAAAAGAAATATAACCGAAATCGATTATATGCAGCCTGTGTGGGGTAATGATAATTTTTTATCTTTAGTGGATCTTAAGTTAAAAGTAGATAACTCTAAAAGTAAAGAGGTAAACTTAGGTTTTGCTATTAGATATAATTTTGATGATAGAGTAGTTCTTGGTTTTTATAATTATTTTGACCATAGACGGACTGGTAATAATTTCATAGTTAATGGATGGACAACTGGCGTAGAAGCATTAAGTCAATATGTAGATGCAAGAGTTAACTTTTATATACCTGAAAATAAAAAGAAAAAAATAACTCACAATTATAAAAAAAGAGCCGAACTTCAGGGCACAAGACTTTACGCAGTATCTGGTGGTCATGAATATGAATACGCTTTAAAAGGTTATGATATTGAAATAGGAGGGCCAATTTTTGGTTTCTCTGATAATCTTAATGAAAAATTTGGTACCAAGATATTTGTTGCTAAATATGATTTTAGAAATAAAAACACCAAGTCAATAACTGGAACAAGATTCAGACTACAACAAAG
>CAMCTQ010000009.1 GCA_945878545.1 Rickettsia typhi | reverse complement strand
TGTGTTGGCAGAGATGGGCGCCTTAGTTCTGAGGAATTTTGTAATGCCTTATTACAAGGAATAAAAGCGGCTGGTGCAAAGGCTAAGTATATAGGATTAGTCGCGACCCCGACATTGTATTTTGCTGACAAAATCTTTTCTGCTTCTGGTAGCATCATGGTTACTGGATCGCACAATCCAAAGGATGATAATGGTTTCAAAATGTTAAAAGACAATGCTCCCTTTTTTGGTGTAATGATTCAGGATTTAAAAACAAAGCTAGAAGAATCCAATTGGGGCGATATTGAAATAAAAAATGACCACAAAGAAGAAATTATTGATATAAAAGAACAATATATAGAGAGGATCATACTAAATAGAAAAATTAATAAAGACCTAAAAATAGCATTTGATCCAGCAAATGGTTCTGGGGGTGAATTGGCGTCAATTTTGTGCAGTAAATTACCTTGCCAAACTTTTATGATAAATGAAAAAATTGATGGAAATTTTCCTGCGCATGACCCAGATCCAACAATTGCGAAAAATCTACAACAATTAAAAGATTTCGTTTTAAAAAATCATTGTGATATCGGCATTGGGTTTGATGGAGATGCTGATAGAATAGGTGTTGTTACCAACAAAGGGACTTTTGTCCCTGGTGACCAACTGCTTTGTTTATATGCAAAGGACGTCATAACAAAATCGCCCAAAGCCAAAATTATTGCTGATGTTAAGGCAAGTGGTAGCCTCTTCGACTATGTGGAGAAAATCGGTGGCATTCCTATTATGTGGAAAACAGGTCATTCTTTTATTAAAGCTAAAATGAAGGAAACAGGAGCAAAGCTAGCTGGAGAAATGAGCGGACATATCTTTTTTGCCGATGAGTATTATGGTTATGATGATGCTTTATATGCGGCTGTTAGGTTAATCGATATTATATCAAACTCTTTGGAGTCAATAGATGATATGATAGACAAATTACCAAAAGTTTACAATACTCCGGAGCTAAAATTAGCTGTTAGTGATGAAACAAAATTTGCAATAATTGACAATATAAAAGCCTCGATCAAGGATCAAAATATTGATTTTATCGATATAGACGGCTTGCGAGTAAACACTAAGCATGGTTGGTGGTTACTCAGAGCTTCAAACACTGGTCCAGCCATCATCGCTCGCTGTGAGTCGTCAACAGAGGAAGGACTGCAGTCTATAAAGGGTGATTTGAAGAAGATCCTTTCTAAATACAGTATTGAGTTAAAATAATGGAAATTGATTAAATAATTTATAAAGTGAATTTTTGCATGTTAGTCACAGACTTTAGAAAATTGTTATGAATTTATATATAAGTTCAATTACGTGTTGAGATTTGTTCAAAATAATATTAGGCTTTAGTTAATGGATCCTTACCTGCTTTATGTTGTTGATGGTATGGGATGGTATGGTGGAGGTTGCGTGATTTGTATTGAGAAATTTTTTAAACATCTTGTTGTCACTTGTTTTGTTATAGTTGGTGCATTAGCACCTGTAAATATATCTTCGGGGGCAACTTCAACTGGTAATTTTCAGGTGAGTGCGACTGTTGCGTCATCTTGCACTGTTGCTGCTAGTACTGTGGCATTTGGAAATTATACATTAGCTCAGCTAGATGGAACCTCAACAATAACAGCGACATGTACAAATGGTACTACTTATACTGTTGGACTAAGTGCTGGTACTTTTTCAGGAGCTACTACTACTACTCGTAAAATGACTGGTCCATCGGCTTCTGGGCTCAGTTATTCTCTATATTCCGATTCTGGTAGAACTGCTAACTGGGGTAATGTTGCAGGTAGTTGGGTGTCTGGCACTGGTACTGGCGCCGCCCAAAGTCTAACAGTTTATGGAAGAATCCCTGCTGCTCAATCTGCCTTAATAGGTAGTTATTCAGATACAGTCACTGTGACAATAACATTTTAACAAATCTTTCTATCGGGCTAATTGGCTTTATATTATATAGATGAGTGACATTGCCTTTGAGCCTTTAAATAAATCTCATTTGAGTTTATTGTTACATTGGTTAGAGGCTCCTCATGTAAAACTTTGGTGGGACCAGGATATAAAATGGACAACTGAATTGATTCAGGAAAAATATGGTCATTATATTAATGGACATAAAAACTTACTACTTGAAGATAAAACGATCGAGAAGCCAATTCATGCTTTTATCATTTTTTTTAGGCGAATTCCCATTGGCTATATTCAATATTATAATAAACGTGATTTTCCACCTGAGCAAGGGTACTCTGCATCAGACCTACCAGCGCCTTGTGCTGGAATTGATTGGTATATTGGTGAAGTAGAATTTACTGGTAAGGGTATTGGAACCAAAGTATTAGATGCATTTCTAAAACAATATGTTTTTTCATTATTCGATTATGTACTTGTCGATCCTGACACAATCAATACTATGGCAATGCGTGTTTATGAAAAAGCAGGATTTGAAGTGATAAAGGAAGTAAATGATGGTAAGATCACCTTAATGTTACGCACAAGGAGCTAAAATTATGCAAATTATTTCAGGGTCAAGCAATAAACCACTTGCTAATAAAATTGCTCAAAATACTGGATATAAATTACTTAAGACAAAAATCGGGAATTTTAGTGATGGAGAGCTTAGAGTAGAAATCCAAGATAATATTGAAGAAAATGTAATAATAGTTCAATCTATTTCTAACCCTGTTAATGATCATCTTATAGAGCTATTACTTCTGGTGGATACAGCGCGAAGAGCAGGTGCAAAGAATATTACTGGTATAATACCTTATTTTGGTTATAGCAGGCAAGATCGCTGTACCTATAAACATGGGCCTATGTCTGCAAGTCTGATAATCAAGCTTCTAGAAGCCGCTGGAATCACAAAAGTGATAACTCTTGACCTGCACTCAAAGCAATTAGAAGGTGTATTTAATGTCCCAATTATTAATCTTGACCCAGCTAGTATATTTTTCCCTTTCTACACTGATGCAGGTGATACGGTTGTGGTTTCTCCTGATATAGGAGGTATTGCTAGAGCTAATAATTTTAGCATTTTTCTTGGTAAAGATTTAGTAATAATTAATAAGACTCGTGGCGCTAATAATGAATGCTTTATGAACAAAACAATTGGCGATGTCAGAAATAAAAGATGTATCATAATTGATGATATAGTTGATAGCGGGCACACTCTATATAAAGCCGCTGACTTGTTAAAGGAAAATGGAGCTCTAGCTATAGAGGCATATGTTACGCATCCAGTTTTATCCGGTGATTCTAAGGAAAGAATTATGCGTTCGCAAATTGATAAAATCTTTGTATCGGATTCAATCTACCATAGCTCGTTACCTGATAAATTCATAGTTACATTTATTGACGAACTAATCAGTTGTGGATTGTAGTTACTTCTCAAAAAAAACTAATACCTCGATTTACAAGTGCGAACCTTATGGATGTGTTGCCAGCTCGTAATTAATGTACTAAAATGAAGTACTTTTATAACAAGTAGTTTTTATTCCAAATATGACAAAAAAAATTATTATCTCTATTACTGGTGCCTCAGGAGCGATTTACGGAATAAGATTACTTGAAATATTAAAAGAATGCGATTTAGAAACTCACTTAATCATCTCTAAGTCAGCTAATTTAAGCATTGCAACCGAGACGTCGTTGTCAATAAACGAGATTAAGAATCTTGCAGACTATGTTTATAACCCTAGTGATATTGGGGCAAAAATTTCTAGTGGATCATTTAAAGTAATGGGTATGATTATAGCGCCATGTAGCATGAAAACATTATCAGCAATAGCTTCTGGGTTTGAGAACGATCTGACCATAAGAGCAGCTGGTGTAATGATCAAAGAGCAAAAAAAATTAGTTCTAATGACAAGAGAAACGCCGCTTAGTCCCATTCATTTAGAAAATATGCTAAAACTTTCTAGAATTGGCGTTGCAATATGCCCTCCTGTTCCAGCTTTTTACAACAAACCAGCTACTCTAGACGATATAGTCAATCATTCAATAACAAGAGTTTTGGATTTATTCGATATTGAAACAAATTTAATTAAAAGATGGCAGGGAGTCTAACCCAATCATGCTCATTTTAGGGTATTTAACTCTTTGAATCTTACATGCAATTAGTTATTGAGCAATATATTTATTAGCTTTTTGCATATCACAAATCTATGAGACTCTGTTTCCTAACTTATAAACGCAACAAAGTCTCATGAGATTGAAATAGTTTAGTTATTACGCTTCAACGGCAAGTTCAGCGCCGGAAAGCTGACAGTCTTGGTTTTCAAATAGATAACATATTCCATGAAATCCTAGTAAATGAGCACCGTCTCCCAGATGCGCTAAATGATTTTCTATGTTTGGCGTAATGTCGTAGCCTTCATGTTCACTATATGTTGCATCAACATGAGCATCATACAGCTTAATAATTCGTTCCACTTCAGCTGTATTCCCAGCTCTAACTGCGACCTCTAACTTAGGAGATAAAGCCTCTATTATCGCAATAAGTTCAGAGAAATCATCTCCTTCATCATCTCCTTCTTCTTCATCATCTCCTTCTCCTTCATCATCTCCTTCTCCTTCTTCATCATTTTCATAGCCAAATATAGTGGCTATTTCATCAAATCTCATTGCATTGGCCAGACTCCCCAAATATTGTAAGGAAACTTGTATAGCTGGTGTAATGTCGTAATATGGATGCTCACTATATGTCGCATTAACATGAGCATCATACTGCTGAATAATTCCTCTCACTTGATCAGCATTACCAGCTCTAACTGCAGCCTCTAACGAAGGAGATAAAGCCTCTATCCTCGCCTCAAGGTCAGGAAAATATTGATCCTGGACAGTTTCTGCAGATTCTTTTTTACCTTCTTCTGAACTTCTTCTTTTCATAATTGAATTTCTATTAATGTTAAAAAATTTGTTAGTTTATCGCAATAAGCTTCCTAACAGAAAGTAACTATTGTTTCAAGATAAAAGATAATTTCTGCATCTCTTTAAAGCTACTATGTTGTAGCTGTTTGTTGTATAACTCAATATGGTAAATTTTTTACTAAAAACCCATACTAATTAATTAATGTTACAAATATTATTTTTAGTCAAATATTGTTTTTTTCACTAAAATACTTTATTCTCATCTGCAATTAAATTTAAGTGTTTTCAAGATGCTAAAAGAAATAATAGTTTCTGCGCAAAAAGCAGTAGAGTTGTCTGAAAGTCTTGATGATTTACAGCAAATCAGAGTCCGATATCTTGGTAAATCCGGCCTTATAACTGAAGAGATGAAAAAGCTGGGGCAGTTAGCAGCAGAAGATAGAAAAGAACTAGGTCAAAAGATTAATAGTATAAAAGAACAGCTTCAAGAGACTCTGGATAAAAAAACCACTATTTTAGAAGAAAAAGAGCTGAATATCAGATTTGAAAAAGAGAGAATGGATCTTACAATTCCAGCAAAACCGATTAGGAAAGGTAGTATTCATCCTATTAGCCAGTGTCTTGAGGAACTAGTGCAGGTATTCTCTAAATATGGATTTGAGATCAAAGATGGTCCGGATATCGAAGATGATTGGTATAATTTTACTGCTCTAAACATCGGAGAAGACCATCCAGCCAGGCAGATGCATGATACCTTCTATTTAAGAAAGACATCTGATAAAACAAAGCTGCTTAGAACCCAAACTTCTCCTATACAAATTAGGACGATGGAAAGTGGCAAGCCTCCATTTCGTTTCATAGCTCCTGGCAGGACTTACCGTTCTGATTGGGATATGACTCATGCCCCAATGTTTCATCAAATTGAAGGGTTGGTAGTAGATAAGAATATCCACATGGGGCACTTAAAATATACAATTATTGACTTTATTAAAAGTTTTTTTGAAAATGCAGATATTGAAGTGCAGTTTAGACCAAGTTTTTTTCCTTTTACCGAACCATCAGCAGAAGTTGATATCAAAATGAATAAAACTGATAAATGGCTTGAAGTACTTGGTTGTGGCATGGTGCATCCAAAGGTCTTGGAGAATGTTGGGATTGATTCAAACGAATATCAAGGTTTTGCCTTTGGTCTTGGGCTTGAACGTTTTGCAATGCTAAAATATGATATAAATGACTTGAGACAGTTCTTTGAAGGAGATATTAGGTGGCTAAATCATTATAATTTTTCTGCACTCGATATTCCATCAATAGTAGCGGGGTTAACCAGATGAAATTTACGTTATCATGGCTAAAAAGCTTTCTTGATACTGATGCTAGTTTAGAAGAAATAACAAACCGCTTGACTATGATTGGTCTGGAAGTAGAAGAAATTATCGATCGGAGAGTGGAGCTAGCAAATTTTGAAGTTGCACAAATTTTAGAAACTACTCCCCACCCAGATGCTGATAAGTTAAGAGTTTGCAAAGTTAAAACCTCATCAGAGGTACTTAGTATAGTTTGTGGAGCTCCTAATGCAAGGGGGGGTATTAAGGTAGTGCTTGCAAAAATTGGCACTATTATTCCAAACGGTGATTTTAAGATAAAACAATCGAAGATTCGTGGTATTGACAGCTCAGGGATGCTCTGTTCAAGAGAAGAACTTAATATCAAGGGTGATTCATCTGGGATAATAGAACTGCCAGAAGATGCGCCAGTAGGGAATAAGATAGCAGAATATTTTGGTCTTGATGATCCAGTTATTCATATTAATGTAACACCAAATAGAGCTGATGGTCTTGGTGTGTATGGTATTGCAAGAGATTTAGCTGCAGCTGGAATTGGTAAACTAAAACCTCTTGTGATTCCTATTATTAAGGAAGAATTTTCTTCAGATACAGAAGTGAGGGTTTTAAACGAGGAAGCATGCCCATTATTTGCTATTCGAGAAATCAAAAATCTTAAAAATATAGAAAGTCCGAAGTGGCTTAAACAACATCTGGAAAATATTGGCATTGGTTCGATTTCTGCCATAGTTGATGTCACAAATTATATGTCGTACTCTTTTGGGCGGCCAATGCATGCTTACGATGCTGATAAAATAAAAGGAAATTTGATTATTGATAGTTTAAAATCATCAGAAAAAATCTTAGCCTTAAATGATAAAGAATATGAGCTTGGCCTTGGTGATATAGTAGTAAAAGATGACAATGAAATACATTGCCTTGCTGGTATAATTGGTGGCAAGAATAGTTCATGTAATGAATCTACCAACAGGATTTTTTTAGAAGCTGCTTGTTTTGATAGTAAATATATTGCTCGCACTGGCAGAAAAATGATGATCGATACAGACTCGCGTTATCGTTTTGAGCGGAATGTTGATAGAACTTTTACTCTAAAAGCAATAGATTATGCAACAAACTTAATATTAACAATTTGTGGAGGAAGTGCTTCAGCTCCTAAAGTTGCTGGTAATGATAAATTGCCAATAAGAATGATTGAGTTTCCTTTTGATTTTTTTGTTTCCAGGGCTGGATTTAGCATCAAAGAAGAAGAAATCATCGCTATTCTTGAGAGACTTGGATTTAGTTGTAAAAATGAAAAAGATAAGATAGAAATTACCATACCCTCTTGGCGTTATGATGTATCGATTAAAGAGGATATTGTTGAAGAAATAGTTAGAATATATGGATATGATAAAATACCACTTGTACCACTTTCTACAAACAACGTACAAAAAATCATAAATCGTGAGCAAAGAAGATTTATGGACATAAAAAGATTGCTTGCGAGTAATGGTTATACCGAAGTAATAAGCTGGTCTTTTATGGATAGCAAAAAGGCTAAATTATTTTCTGAAATAAAAGAAGAATTGGTATTACAGAATCCGATTAGCTCAGATCTTGACTATATGCGACCATCTATATTGCCAAATTTGTTAAAGATTGCGTGTAATAATATTAATAGATCTTATAAAGATTTGAGCTTATTCGAGCTTGGACCAATTTTTCATGATGCTGATAATATCACGCCAATTAAATCTGTAGCTGGTATTAGAGTTGGCGCTAATCTACCAAAAAACTGTCATATGACTACTCAAGATGTTAGTGTTTTTGATATAAAGTCAGATTTAGACACTATTTTTTCTTACCTTAGTCTTGAACTAGATAAATGCCAGGTTAAAAATGAGGCGCCAAGTTACTATCATCCAACACGAGCTGCTGCTGTATCACTCGGTAAAAATGTAATTGCTTATTTTGGTCAGATTCATCCTACAATATTGAAGATATTTGATATTGAACATGATGTCATGGCTTTTGAGATAGACCTATCAAAGTTGCCAATGACTAAAGAAAAATTCGGCAGAAGGGCTGAGTTAAAGATTTCTGATTATCAAATGACAAATCGTGATTATGCTTTCATTATTGATGAATCCCAAAAAATTGGTGAAATTTTGAGCTTTATAAAAAATGCTGATAAAAATCTGATTAAAAGTGTAAGTTTATTTGATATTTATTGTGGTGAAAAAATAGAAAATGGCAAGAAGTCTATTGCTATTTCAGTAGTAATCCAGGACGATAATAAAACACTAACCGAAGAAGATATCAATAATGTTAACAAAATTATCATCGAAGGAGTTAAAACTAAATTTAATGCTCATCTCAGGGAAGGGTAACGATAAGGTTTTAAACCCTTTTATTGGAGTGGCTCCGAGTCCTGTAGGAAATTGTTTTATTGCATGGGATATTGGTGTCTATGGTAATGATCAGTTAATTTGTTTTTTGGCGTTTATCGAAGATACAAAGGGATTGATGACTGCTAAAACTGATTTAGCAAGACTTTTGCCGGACTGTTCCTTTCGGGAAGATAATAAAGAAGCAAAAAATTTAATTGCAAGGATTTTTGATAAGCAAGATAAGAGTCAAATTAAATTGCTAATTAAAGGCACGGAATTTCAAGAAAAAGTCTGGAAAGCTTTAACTCAAATAGATTTTGGTGCAACCATTTCTTACCAGGAACTGGCTGAGCTAATTGGTAGTAAAAATTCTACCAGGGCCGTTGCATCAGCAGTGGCTAAGAATAATATTTCATATCTAATTCCTTGCCATAGAATCATTAGGAAATCAGGTGATATTAATAAATATCGTTGGGGAGTTTTGTGCAAGAAAAAATTGATAGATTGGGAAAGTGAAGTGTTAAAATGAAAAAGATCTCGCAGGAACGATTAGAACTATTAAATACTGGCCAAGTGGAATCAAGGAATTTAATGGAATTTCTTTCATTAGATATGGAATTTTTGTTAAAAAATAATTTTCCAGAGTTTGATTATCCTATTCTTGCTGCAAAAACAGGTATTGTTCAAAAATTAGAGCATATTGCTCTGAGCTTAGATACTCAATTTGGATTTAAGAAATTTGAACAATTTGCATATCACAAATCTGATTTAATTAGGTCTCTTGCTTGTTATCTACTCTCTAAACAGTCATTTTCTTTCAAAGATAAATTAAATTTAATGACAAGACTTGCAGAAGATCAGAATTCTGGAGTAAGAGAATGGGCATGGCTTGCAATAAGACCAGATTTTGCTAAAAATTTACCTGAAAATATACCACATCTTGTTCATTTTGCTTATAAATCGTCTAATTTAAGACGTTTTGCTTCGGAACTTAGCAGGCCACGAGGAGTATGGTGTAAGCATATTGCTCAGTTTCGAGAAGAGCCGTGGCTTGGTCTTGAAATTATAGAGCCTTTGAAATCTGATGAGGCAAAATATGTACAATTATCTGTGGGTAATTGGTTAAATGATGCAAGCAAAACTCAAGCTAGTTGGGTGAAGAAACTCTGCCTTGAATGGCAAGCAAAATCCCCAACTAACCATACCTACAACATTTGTAAAAGAGCTCAGAGAACTATCAACAAGAACTCTTGAGTTTCTAAAAAAGCTATAATAGCTTTAGACTACTTTACTTCTGTCTGTACTACTAGAGGTCTGCTGCCTTCAATTTTCACTTCAATATCAAATTTATCTCCAGTATTTAGAGATTTTTTCAAATCAAAAAGCATAATATGAATTGCTCCAGGTGCTAATTCTATATCAGTCTTAGCTGGTACAACTATTGTATCTGCAGATCTCATTCTGCTAACACCTTTTTCATCTATAAAACTTTGGTGTAGTTCAACGTTGTTGGCAACGTCTGAGGCAGAAGCCCCAATTATGATTACATCTTTATCGGTAGGGTTGCTAATTTTCATGTAAGCTGCTGAATTATTGTTCGGTGACATTGACTTTCTTGCCCATGACTCAGTAATTGTTACCTCTTTAACTACGTCTTGCGTTGCAGTAGTTGGGGAAGCGCTTACACCAGAGTTAGTAACGCTGACGCTAGCAGTGTTTTGTTCACTTGCTTCAGCAGTTAAAATACTCGAAATGATGATAGGAAGTGCAGTAATTATTAGAATATTTTTTTTCATATAGATACTTATATTTAATTTTTAACCAGTAAGTAAGATTCTTGCATAATAAACTTTAAATATCAATATCTCTTTGTGGTTATACTTATTTTGTATCTTGTTTGTGTGTTCTAGAATAAATTAAATAATCCAAAGATAATTTTCCTGGCCCATAAAGCAATACTGTGCCAAGTAAAAATAACCAATATATATGCTCATCTAATTCTAGATATGTCCATTGGATCACTAAGGTCATTAGTATTAATGGCAAACTGGCTAATCTTGAAAACAAACCAATGACCAAAAAAACTGGCATGGCTAATTCTATAGCAGTAGACAAATATGCTGCTATTTCAGGAGAGATGAGTGGTACCTTATATTCATACTCGAATAAATATATTGTTGAATGTACATCACCTATTTTAGTTAAGCCAGAGTACCAAAATATGCTAGCCATCCAAATTCTGATAAACAAAACAAGCAACGAGAAAATATAAAGCGAAGCAAAGTTAGCTAACTTAAAATAAAATGATCCAATTTTGCTTTGATAAAATTTTTCTAATAATCCAATCATAATTTTTCTATTTGATTTGTACTATCATTTTTCTTAGGAAAACAAACTTAAAAATTTCTTCTAAATCTATTTCGAACCCCATTTCTTGGGATTCATTTAGGGCTGCTGCTAAATTCTTTCCATCGTAAAGAGAAAATAGAAATTCCCAACTTTCTTGATCGAGCCAAGCAGTATTAACTATATTATCTAATCTATAAACAAGTATGTATGAGCCTTCTTTGGATAAGATTAGCTCTGAACTATTCTCATCATTTATTAAATCTTGAATTTGCATTAAAGGAAAATTTGATTTTATAAAAAATACTGAAGAATTGAAAATTAATTTACACTTTTCTAGTCTATCAAGGCTAATTTTTGACAGTTCATTTGCGTCAATAGCTCTTTCATTTTTTGTTTCAGCGCTTATGCCTCTTAACCATTCAAGCCTTGCGAAATCTGGTAGATAAGTTAATTCTGATGTAGATGGAAAGTTTTCTAAATGATCTGCAAAATTAGCACCAAATTCATTTATTTTTCCTCTTGAGGTAATGTTGGATAGTTTATGAGAATAGGCAAGAGCAACTCCTCTTGCACAATTTTCTCCTAATAGTTTCCATATTCCTGGATAATTAATTTTCAAGCTATTTACAAAATTTTCCAAAATTGTATAGCGATGAACAAGTAAGCGTTCTTTATTGGAAATGTTAGCAGTAGTTTTGATAAAATCAAAATCATTCATTTTTGTAGAAATCAATGATTCTAGAATCTGTTCTTGAATATTGGCAAGTTTAGACATTGGCATAATCACTAATTTCTTGTAGACAAAAATGAGCCTTCTTGGCTTCCAAAAGTAGAACTTGCAGTTCTGGAATTTTTGAATCCCATTCAATTAAGGTAGGAACTGCTCCAAAAATTGACAAAGCTTTTTTGTATAAATCCCAAACTTCTACGCACACGATATCGTCGTGTGAGTCTAGTAGTAATTTCCTACCTTCTCCGATAATACTTTCAGAATGACCAGCTAAATGTATTTCCTTGATATGCTCTGGTTTAACTGAATTTAGATATTGTTCTGCAGGCCACTCATTATTAAAACTAGAAACATAGATATTATTTATATCCAATAAAATTCCTGCTCCTGTTCTATCTGCTAGTAGATTCAAAAATTCTTCTTCTTTATAGCATGAATTATTATATTCAAAATAAGTAGAAGGATTTTCAAACATTATTTCTCTGTCTAAAAATTCTTGTACTTTTAAAATATTATCAGAAAATACTTCTAAGGATTCTTTATTATATGGAGTTGGCAATAATTCTGGTAGGAAATAGTTGTTTTTGCTACTCCAAGAAAGGTGATCTGATACAAAACATGGTTCTATAATATTAATTAATTCCTTCAATTGCTTTAAATGCTCTAAGTCTAAACCATCAACAGATCCAAGAGACATAGCGATACCATGCAAACTTACCGGATAATCTTTTCTTATCCTTAGCAAATAGTCAAAAGAAGCGCCTCCACAACATAAATAGTTTTCACTATGTACCTCAACAAAGCCAATAGCTGGTTTAGAGATGGTGAAATCACTATAGTGTAGTTGTCTGAGACCAATACCGACAAGGGGATTAAACATAGTTGAATTTGCTTTATTCAATTAGATTATTCTAATATAAAAAAACGAGAGTATTTACAAAATTGGAATACTCTCGAAAGTATGAGTCAGGTAGGAATTATTTTCCTTGTTTTAAGTCTAATTTATCCATGGTTTCTTTTGAAATCCCAGAGAATTTACCTGCGTTGATTTTTGCACAATCTCCTTTTGGAACTAAGATCCAGGCTTCTGGGTCACCAGCTTGATTGTGACCGGCACAAGAAGCAGGACCTCCTGCGCAATCTGCCATATGTTCTTTAATTATATTCGTACCTTGGCTATTTACTGCTTTGCATTTTTCCATATTCGGCTTGGCGTCAGCAGCATTTGTTTTGTCGTCAGCTGCATAAGCATTAGAAATTGAAAACGCTGCAGCTGCAAAGGCTGTAACTAATAATTTTGTGTTATTCATAGTAGTTAGTTTAACCCTTTATTTGTTAAATTTTTAGACAAACTCCTAAAGCCAATATAGTTTCCTATAAAATATATTATTAATTGAATTGCTCTAGTATTTAAATTACTTTAATTCAATCATTTTGATGTAATACTGTATATTTTTTAACACAAAAAAGTGTGATTTATTTGGTTCTGTCGTATCTGTGGATTGTGGCAGTACAAAATTATGACTTAGATTCTAGACGTTATGAAGCTATGAACGTTGTCAAATTTTCAAAAATAGAAACGTTGTTGTTAAAACCTATAATTTATCCATTCATAACAGATGCTCTATCTAAAAACAACAGATGCATGTTGCAAATATCAGGTTATGTGAATAAACTATCAATATCAATTCAAGATAAAGACTAGGGTTATAACAAGAGTCTCATTTGCATAACATAAGTTGGGCCAACCTGTTTAAACTTATATGTATAATTTTATAACATTTTCAGGAAAATTTTCACCAGTACTTTTACCTACTAATTCTATTATAGAACTAACAGATCCATATTCCAAACCAGTTAATCCATAGATTTGGTTTAAGGATTCCATGGCTACATACCACTCTTGGACCTCTTGAACTTCTTGGTTATGATTGTTAATTATTCCAGCAACTCCTACAGCATGCTCACCTAAATAATTGCTTTCTAAATTAAGACTATGTAAGGTTTTTGATTGAGAAAGATGGGCAGCAACTCCTACAGCATGCTCATCTAATTTATTGTTTTCTAAATTAAGAGTATGTAAGGTTGGTGATTGAGCAAGATGGATAGCAACTCCTATAGCATACTTATTCAAATAATTTCCCCTTAAATCAAGGGTATGTATGGCTGGTGATTGAGAAAGATGGGCAGCAACTTCTACAGCGTGCTCACTTAAATGATTCCAACCTAAATTAAGAGTATGTAAGGTTTTTGATTGAGAAAGATAGGCAGCAACTTCTACAGCATGCTCACCTAATTTATTGTTTTCTAAATCAATGGTATGTAAGGTTGGTGATATAGAGGCAATTTTTGCTAGTAAAATTAATGTGGCTGGTGCTAAACCGGAATCGGGAATTGATAGCTCAGTTGCTGTTTGCATTACTTGGTAAAAATTACTAGCTATTACTTCTGGGCTGTGACAATCCAGCTCTGGATTTAAAGCCAAAGTATTTAATTCCTCTATTGTTTCTATTATGGGGTTTTTCGCTCCGTTTATATTCCGTATATACATATTATTTGAGTGTTTTGATTAATGTTAAAGTTAAGGTAATTATACTATAATTAATAAACTATTAGTAAAGTTAACGTAAGCTATATTAACTTTCAATAAATAAATTTTAATATTATTGATGGTACCTGTCAAGTTAATTTCTACTCGATGTTTGAAACAGTATAAGAACGCTGAAAGTATGTTATGGTTTTTTAATTATATGTTGCCTTAATTATGCGATCATGTCCTGATAGGTCTTTGAGAGTTGTAATTTCAGTGAATTGATATTTTTTAAGAATATTCACAACGGCCTCGGATTGATTAAAACCAATTTCTAGAAATAGTTTACCTTCGTGTGTCAAGAAGTTGGTTGCCTTAGATATAATTTTATCGTAATTTCTTAATCCGTTATCATTGGCAAAAAGGGCGTCTTGTGGTTCGTATAATATGGTTTCTTGAGACATGTATGACTTATCACCAGAAGCAATATAAGGTGGGTTACTGACAATAAAATCAAATTTATTAGGATTCAAATTTGAATACCAATCGCTTTGAATAAATTCAATTTGATTAGCAACATTATTTGATACAGCGTTTTTGGTGGCTATTTTAAGTGCTGCGTCAGAGATATCAGTTGCAGTAATTCTAGCTAACGGAATAACAGCAGCTAGGCTCACTGCTATTGCTCCGCTGCCAGTACCAAGATCTAATATTGTTATTTCTTTATTAAGAAAATTTTTCTTATATTCCGAAGCAATTTCATCAATGAGAATCTCCGTGTCTGGCCTTGGAATTAATACATGATTATTTACAAAGAAGTCCATACCATAAAATTCTTTTTTCTCCAGTATATAGGCTATTGGTTCAAATGCTTTGCGGCGCTGGATATATGCAAAAAACCTGGATTCTTCGTCTTTAGAAATTTCTTCGTTATATTTAATGAGCAAAGACTCTTGTGTTATGTTTAGTGCATAGCTAAGCAAAATTCTTGATTCTAATTGTTTTGATGAAAAATTTTCAAGTTCTGTGGCAGCCAAAGACAGAGCTTCTTTTACTATCATAAACACCTATTAATAATCGACTTTTAAAAAATACAACCCCTCTGCTGGAGCAGTTGGAGCACCTTTGGTTCTATCTTTTGAATCAAGAACTTCCTTAATTTTTTCTGGTGGCCACTGACCCTTACCAACATGCAACAAATTGCCCACTATGTTTCTTACCATATGATGAAGAAAGGAAATAGCAGATACATAAATTTCTATGTTATCACCGTTTCTGATAATTTCTATATTTGAAATGGTTTTTATAGGAGAGTTAGACTGGCACTGAGTCGCTCTGAAAGATGTAAAATCATGCTTGCCAATTAAATAAGAAGCACCTTTAATCATTAAATTTATGTCTAAAGGATCCATTATCCAACATTGGAGACCTGCATTAATTATATTTGGGGCTCTTCTGTTAAGTATTCTATAAATATAATGTCTATGTTTAGCAGAAAACCGAGCGTTAAACTCATTATCTACTAGCTGGCAATCTGTAACACCCACTTTATAAGGTCTACAAAAATAGTTGATTGAATACATAACGCTAAGTGGTTCGTGAGCAACTGTTAAATCAAAACTCGCTACTTGTCCATAGGCGTTGACTCCAGCATCTGTTCTACCCGCTGCTGTGACCAAAACATTTTCTTTGCTGAATTTATAAATCGCTTCTTCAATAACTTGTTGAATGGATAAAGCTTCTTTTTGTTTCTGCCAACCGCAAAAACCAGCACCTAAATATTCAAGAGTAATTTTATATCTGAATTTATTGACCACAGACATGCTATGTATTTTTGTTTATAGTTTCGAAGTATGGATAGCCAATTTGGTAACATTTGACAATTGTGGTACCGGACATCTCCTCGAAAGAGGGGATGTCCGAAAGATAGTATTTAAGATGGATTCCTGCCTTCAGCTGAGAGTGACAAAGGAGTTATTCAAAAGATAGATTAGCTTTTTATCACAGATGCTACTTCATCAGCAAAGTTTTTTTCTTCCTTCTCAATACCTTCACCAAGTTCAAATCTAGCATAATTTGTCAGAACAACAGCGGTACCCAATTCTTTTGCGGCATTTGCAACTACTTCAGAAATTTTTGATTTGCCATCAATAACAAAAACCTGATCGAGCAATACTATTTCTTCTAAAAATTTGCGAATTCTACCATCAATCATTTTTTCAATGATATTGTCTGGTTTGCCAGAAGCTCTTGACTGTTCAGTAAATATATCTTTCTCTCTTTGGATTAAAGCTTGATCAACAGATTCTTTGTTTAAACATTCAGGTTTTGTGGCTGCTATATGCATCGCTATTTGCTTGCCAAGTTCCATTAATTTGTCTTTATTACCAGTAGATTCCAGAGCAACTAATACTGAAATTTTACCCATTCCGTCGTTAACAGCATTATGTACGTAAGAAGCGATAATACCATCATTTACTTTGAGTGTTTGCAGGCGACGAAGAGTAAGATGCTCTCCAATTGTTGCAACATTTTCTATAATCAGAGCTTCTACAGTTTTGCCAGTTTCGACGATTGTAGATTTTAATTGCTCTAGTGAAGAACAACTAACAGCTTTTTGCGCAATTTTTCTTACTAAAGACTGAAAGATTTCATTTCTTGAAACAAAATCTGTTTCAGAATTAATCTCAATGACTGCAGCGTTATTACCGTTTACTTCTAAAGCAGTTAAGCCTTCTGAGGCCACTCTGCTTGCTTTTTTTGCAGCGGCAGCAAGACCTTTTACCTTCAGCCAATCAACAGCTGCTTCAAAATCTCCTGATGTTTCAACTAGAGCTTTTTTGCAGTCCATCATTCCTGCACCGGTTTTTTCTCTTAAATCTTTTACTAATGATGCTGATACACTCATTATTTTCTCCATAGTTATTAATCTTATATCAATTTAATATCAATTGCTGATACTTTGCCATTCTGTGTTTCCGTTGTAAAACTAATTTTCTGACCTTCGTTAAGTTCTCTAATTCCAGCTTGTTCAACGGCTGAGATATGAAGAAATACATCTTTTGATTTATCACTTGGCTCTATGAAGCCATATCCTTTAGTTGCGTTAAACCATTTTACAGTTCCGTTTTGCATGATATTTTTACCTTATTAAATTATTATTAGTGTGCTACTATTATTAGTGTGCTACAGAGTCGGTCGCTGTTGTTGTAGTGGTAGAAGTCTTTTTGGTTGAGGCGCTTTTCTTCTCTGCAGCATGGTCTGCATCACTTGTCTTAGCAACCTTCACATCTGTGGTAGTATCCTTGGTTAACGGTTTGGCTTTAGAGACTTTCGCAGTCTTGTCAATTTTCTTGACACCGTCCATGGTGTTTTCTGCTTTTGCTTTTACGGAGGCTCCTACATCAACACCGGAATCTCTTAGAGAATCTTGGATTCCTGCCAATGCAGCGTCAGCAAACAATGTGCAGTATAGTCTGATAGATCTAATAGCATCATCGTTACCTGGTATTGGAAAATCAATATTGTCTGGATCAGAATTACTATCAACTACCGCAACTATTGGAATACTTAATTTTATAGCTTCTTTGATAGCTAAATGCTCTTTATTTGTGTCAATAATGACCACAAGATCAGGGCGACCACCAATATTTCTGATACCTGAGAAAGATCTGATTAATTTTTCTTTTTTACGAGTTAAGTCCAAAAGTTCTTTTTTTGTATAGCTTGTTATATCTTCTTCATTATTAAGAATTTTCTCAATATTATCTAGTTTCTTGATTGATCTTGAAATTGTACTCCAATTAGTTAAAATGCCACCAAGCCATCTATGATTGATATAATATTGGTCACATTTTTTAGCGTATTCAGAGACAAGCTCTGTAGCTTGTACTTTACTGCTGACAAAAAGGACCTTGCCGTTATTTTTTACTGTTTCATAAATTTTCTTCAAAGCAATCTGTAATAAAGGCACAGTTTGTTGTAGATCGATAATATGAACATTATCTTTCGTTCCGTAAATATACGGCTCCATTTTAGGATTCCAGCGTGAGGTTTTATGACCGAAATGTACACCAGCGTCTAGCAAATCGCTAACGCTAACCTTAGGTAAGTTAGACATTTATTTTATCTCCAAGATTGTTAGTTTAAACCTCCGTACCAGCTATAGATTCCAAAATTATTTGGCCTAACAAAGCAATTATTGGTACGTGTGAATTATTTAGCAGCCATGATCTACTAAAGTAGCAACATTGTA
>CAMCTQ010000008.1 GCA_945878545.1 Rickettsia typhi | reverse complement strand
AGAGGAATGCTACTCTTCATATTTTCAACTCTTTATAAGGTTTCACATCGTAAGTATTGCTATCTGCTATGTCTATTTCAGTTAACTTGCCATCTTTTAAGAGATATTCTCTTTCAACAAGAAGATTTATGTTATGATCATCTGTTACTATAATCGTAGCGGTCTGAGTATTCACTATATTTAGAAATTTAATTAACAAATTATACCCTTCTCTATCTAGCCCTCTGTCTGCATTGTGAAACAAGATTATTTTTGGTTTATGTAGCAACGCTCTTGCAATGGCGATTCGTTGTTTTACTCCTGGAGCAACAATATCAGCGATTCCATCATTGACTTTTGTATCATACCCCTTGGGTAGAAGAGCAATTTCTTTGTCCAAATTAAGCATCTTAGCTATTTCCATGGCCTGATGTTCCATCTTTTCGTCAAAAGCTGTGATATTTTCTAAAATCGTTCCCTGGAAAATAACGCTATGTGAAGAAATATAACCAACATGTTTTACTAATTCCTCAGAGGTGTAACTACTAGCTGGAATACCGTCTATTAATACTTCTCCACTTGTTGGTTTAACAATGCCGGCAATTAAGCGCATTAAACTAGCTTTTCCAGAGTTGTTCTCTCCCCTTATTCCAATGGTATTAGGAATCTTTAGGTCCAAATTAATATTTTCAAATACTAATTTTTCCCCATAGCCAAAAGATACATTTTGTAACTTTACTGTACCAAGAATTTCGGATTTGCTTGTATCTATTACATTGCGTTCAATTTGTTCAATAGAAAACATTTTTTCAGCTTGTTTATTAGCTATTCTATATTCTTGGAATTGAGTCCAAAGAAATAATGTTTTTTGTATTGGTTGCATTAATCTGCCAGTGAGTAGCACTGTAGCCACAAGAGCGCCACTGGTGAAATCACCATTAATTACCATAGGGGCGCCAAAGGCAACAACTGCAACAACAGTTAACTCATTGAATAGAATACCGAATGCATAACCTTCAGTGCTTATCAAAGCAGTTTTATAATTATGAATACTAGCGTCCTCTTCTAACCTAGCATAACGTCTTGTAAAAATAGCTTCTAGGCCAAGTGACTTAATAGTATGAATGCCTTGTAGAGCTTCCACAATAAAATTATATCTTTTGTCATCTATATCTCCTTGGTCTAGCAAAGCTTGTTTTAATTTATTACCTATAAACCAAGTGCTGATTGTAAATATAGCGATCAAAACTATAGGTACTATAACTAGCTTGCCTGTTAAATATGAAATTAGGACTAAAAATGTAAATGCAAAAGGTATATCCACAATGTTAATAAGTGTTTGACCACTATAGAAATCTCGCAGTTTAGAAAAGGTATTAAGGTTCTGTAGTTGTTTGCCAGTTCCTTCTGTCTCAAGCTTAAGCGGATTAGCGTTGATATGTAGTCTCATGGCATTTGCTGCCATAGTATATTCATACATCATGCCAGCCCAACTTGTAGTATAAGCCCTAGCTATTCGAAGGATTCCTTCTAAAATAATTGCTATAGATACACCAATTGCTAGAACAGCCAATGTACCCACACTATGGTTAATCATTATGCGATCATAAACTTGCAAAACCATTATTGGTAATGCTAGAGAAAGTACATTAATAGCTAAGCTTGAGAGAACAACTTCGGATTTATCAAGACGAAACTTACACACAGGGTCGTTAAGCTTAAATTTATCTATTAAGTTCATACCTCTAGCCCTAAATTATAACTATACACATTAGAATCCTTTCCTCAACTTCATCCAGTTTGGAAAGAAGTCTATCACTAGAATAATATTTATTGCAGCACAATTACAATCAAAAATTGCAAAAAAGGGGCAAATACTTTATTGGGACTGGTGTTTATTGGTTACTTAATAATTTTGTGTTAAATAATCTTTAAGTTCTTTTATTGTCTGATGTGATTTGTTGTAATGGTTCCTCTTCGAGTTCTATCATTTCAGATTTGCCCGTAATCAATTGATATCTTTGTAAATGGATTTGCTTTCTATTAAGATCTGATTCTACTCCTAAATTGGATATATTTTTTGCCTTTGATAAGAAATTTCTATTGAATGAGGCAGCGAATTTATCATAATTCCCAACTAAACTTGAGATATTGGAACCAAGCTTTGCTGAGTGTTCTGCTAGAGAAGAAATTGAATTAATAAGCTTTTTTACTTCTTCAATAATTTCCAAATTATTATGAAGCATTAAATTTTCAGCGATTTGGAATTTAGCAAATGATAGCATATTCATAAGTCCTGCAGGTCCCACTGGAAAAATATTCAAGTTCCAAGCTCTATTTAAAAAATCACCATCAGCCTCAACTATTTTTTCAATCGCATGCTCACTCGGTAAAAACATCAAGGTTATGATATTAGCATAATTCACTCGACTAGCTAAATTAGCTGCCAGTTTCATACCTTGAGCATAATCCTTACTTGCTAAAGATTTTAGATGCAAATTCATTGTTTTGATTAGTTTTTCAATATTTTCTGATTCATCTATCAAAAATTTCGAAGCCTTAGCATCGATAATCATGATATTATTCGAAGGAAGGAAAATTACCGCATCAGGACGTAGTTTGTTATTATTTTCATCACTCAGATTATATTGCATTGAAAAATCTAAGCCATTTTTCAAACCAGAGGCTTTTAATATATTTTCTAGTGTGATCTCTGCTAATTTGCCAGCGCCAGAGGGTGATAACAAAGAGTTCTTAATTAAATCAACAGTATCTTGGGATTTTTCAATACCTCGTTTAAGAGATCCCACCATATTAACTATTCTCTCGAACTCAGTATTGAACTTTTCAGCGTTGGTTTTTATATTTTCTTCTGATAGTTTACGATTCCCTTCAGTTTCTGCTTTGTGGATTTCTATAAGTTGTTTTGATAAATCGTTCCCTAGTTCAAACAAGGCGATCTTTGTCAGTTCCTGAGATTTTTTAGTGATATTTTCAAAATCATTGATTAATTTTTCTTGCTGCTGAAGTTTTGCTGTTATTTGTTCAATATGCCTGATGTTTTCTATTTTCTCATTAATAGCAAAATCATATTTAATGTTTAACTCTTCGAATGATTTGTTTTTCTCGTCTAGTGAAAATTGTAAAAAATTTATTTTTGATTTATTAACTATTTGCTTGTAAAGCAGGAATACGGATAGCAAGACAGATATTGCTAGTATTGGCAAGATAATGGTCATACTTATTTTCCTAGTTCAAATAAATTAAAATCGTCATGGCAAGGGCGTAAAAGAAAGTGTTGCTTGCTATGACGATTTTAATTTATTTTGTATGCATTTACTATATATCGCCGAGAATATTAGATTCTATTACATTAAGTGATGCATCTAAACCGTCTAGTAATACTTTTACTCCGCTAGAAGCTTCAGTAGTAAATTGCTCTAAACACACTTCCTCCAAGAGAGACACTTCCTTTTGTGTCAATCTTATAGCATTTACATCAATAGTCTTAGCTACTAATTTACTTGCTAACTCTTCCATTTCTCTTTTTGGAGTAACTGCCATAGATAATGATAATGCTAAAGCTAACTCCATTTCTTCGTCAACTGCTACTGGCTCGCTTATAACTGGAGAACCACTACCATTTGAGGGTGATTTGTGTTCTTCTATTTGAACTTTTTGCCTCATTTGCATTTGCTCAAACTGAGCTAGTAGCTCCAGCTCCTCTCTTTCAGCTTGCTCTGCGGCTAATTTTGCCTGCGCTTCACGTAATTCTACTTTTAACTTTTCAGTTCTTTCAATAGCAGCTTTTGCTTGAGCTTCAGCCAGTGCCGCACGCTCCTCTGCTTCTCTAGTTTCTTGTTCTTGAATAGCTAACTGTGGATTAACTGGAACAACTTCCGCTCTAAAATCACGCAATGTAGTTTTTTCGTGTTCTGACAATGGTTCACCAGTAATCTTTTTTGTAACAATATTCCCAAGGTTACTACCGCCTTTACCCCATACTTTTTTAAAGTTTTTCATAATCTTTAACCTATATATTTTATTTTTAAATCAAGCAATACTGAAGATTTGACCTTCACCTAAAACCTTTGGTTGAGAAAGTAACACAACGATAGCAGTATGTAAAGCATAAAACCTTCGGTTGAGAAGGTAACACAACGATTAGTAGTATGTAAAGCATAAAACCAAGGTTTCAAATGCCTAATAGCAATATATTATTCACCTAAATTCTTACATAAATAATAAAAACTAGTTCCATTCTTATATCCATCACGTTTTAATTCTATTTTAAAGCCTAGGTTTAGATAAAACTCAGGGGCCTGAAAATTCATAGTCTCAACAAAAACAAACTTACAACCTTGTTGGTTTCCATATTCAAAAACACGTTCCATTAATTTTCTAGCATAACCTTGGCTACGATGTTTTTCCTCTACAATCAGATATTTGATGTGTAGCTGTCCCCAGAATATCTGTGCAACAGCACATCCTATTAACTCATTGTTATTTCGAATCTCAAACGAGACTGGCTCTTGGTTTAAACCATCTGTACCAGTAGATATTACAGCATGTGTGCTAAAACATTCATAAATATGTTTTTTAAGTTCTGGTGTTAAAACAGATTGCTTAATATCAAAAGTCATACTCTCAGTAATTTTACTCGGCTTTATTACTCGCGCTCATTCCCATGATATTGTAACCAGAATCAACATATTGGGTTTCACCAGTAACCCCTGAACTAAGGTCGCTGAGCATATACAGCGCTGCTCCAGCTACGTCTTGCTGGGTAGTATTTCTCTTAAGAGGAGCGGTTTCCGCATGTATTTTTAACATTGATTTGAAATCACCAATACCACTAGAGGCGAGGGTTTTGATAGGACCGGCCGAGATAGCATTTACCCTAATATTATTTGGACCCATATCATTGGCTAGATATTTGACACTAGTTTCTAGTGCTGATTTTGCTAGACCCATAACATTATAATATGGTATTACTTTTTCTGCTCCGTAATAACTAAGGGTAATTATACTGCCGCCATCGGTCATCAGAGGCTCTGCCCTTTTAGCAAGCGCAGTTAATGAATAACAAGAAATATTCATTGCATTTAAGAAATTTGGCAAAGAAGTGTCAATATATCTTCCACGTAGTTCATCTTTGTCGGCAAAAGCTATAGCATGGACTAAAAAATCAAGCTTTCCCCATTTATCTTTAACTGATTTGAACAGATTGTCCATAGACGCGTCATTTGTTACATCACATTCTAGAACAAATTTACAATCAATTTCCTCTGCCAAAGGCATAACTCTTTTTTGCAGGATTTCACCTTGATAAGTTAGAGCGATGTCTGCGCCATGTGCGCTTGCTAATTGCGCTATTGCCCATGATATTGACAAATTATTTGCTACGCCCGTGATTATTCCCTTTTTGCCTTTTAGTAGTTCAGATTGAATTTTTTTCATTGATAACCTCTTTTCTATGTTCAAAACAATAATAAGTGCTATTTTATATACTCAAACAAATAAATCTACAAATTCTTTAGCAATGTTATTAATATGTTATTAAACAAACTAAGTTCTTTTGTTGCTGGAATAATTTGTGGATTATCTTTTGCACCAGTTTTTTTTCTGCCTGGAATATTTTGTACATCACTATTAGTTGCACAAATAAAAATATCAAAATCCAAATTTGAAGCCATGAAATTTGGATATATGTTTGGTTTTGGTTTCTATTTATCAAATTTATACTGGATAAGTTTTGGTGTTAGCGTTTATATTGACGAATTTTGGTGGGCAATTCCATTTGCTTTATTTGGTCTTCCTGCCTTTATGGCAATTTTTACCTCTATAATAGCTTTAATTTCCTGGCAAGTGCGAGACAGTAAAATTTTTCATTTTTTGTTTTGTTTTATATGGGTATTTATTGAATGGGTAATTTCGTGGATATTTACAGGACTGCCTTGGGCTGTGGTTGGTTATGCCTTGTCAAATTGGCTTATATTAGTGCAATTTGCTAGCATCTTTGGTATATTTGGTCTTAGTTTTGTTGTAATTTACATAGGTTCAACCCCATATAATTTTCTTTGCACTAAATTGGATATAGAAAAAAATAATTTCTATATAAGAGTTCTAACTTCTGTAGTCTTAGTAATTTCTATTTTAGTTTATGGTTACTTAAGGTTAGAGGCTAATCCTACCGAATATACAAATATATCAGCAAGACTAGTACAACCTTCAATTCCGCAAATAGCAAAATGGGAACCAGAAGCGTTTTGGAAAAATTTGGATCTACAAATCGATCTTTCGAAACAAGAAGGGAATCCAGATTTAATAATTTGGTCAGAAGCAGCTTTGACGGTGCCTTACAATATTAAACCCGTTCTCAAAGAAATTCTCTCTGTTTTTACAAATGATGAGCAGATTTTATTGACAGGAGGAGTGAGTGATAATAATAAAACTGGTGATGACGTAGAGTTGTACTCTTCTTTGATTGGCATCAATAGGTCTGCTACCAAGGTATTTGAGTACTATAAATCACATTTAGTCCCTTTTGGGGAGTATATGCCGCTTAAAAATATCTTGCCTCTTAAAAAAATCACTCATGGTTTAGTGGATTATACAGAAGGCAAGAGAAAATCTGTAATTATAAAAAAATTTGATCTTGTCGTTTGGCCTTTAATATGTTACGAGTCGATTTTTCCTTACGAGGTACGGGTATCTAACACAAAGGTTGATCTGATTATTAATGTAACAAATGATACTTGGTATGGCAATTCTTCTGGAGTATATCAGCACTTTGAAATTAGCAGAATGCGAGCTATTGAGAATGGTTTACCAATGCTACGGGTTGCAAATAATGGTATAAGTGCATTTATTGATCCAGTTGGTAGAGTTTTAGGAAAAACTGAATTAAATGAAGTAACTATATTAGACAATTTTATTCCAAAAAAATTATCCTGTGAGACTCTATTTTCAAAGCATCCACTTTGGATAGTGTTATTAGGGATGTATTTCGTGTTAATATTACAATTGATTGGTAAATTCTGCATTTATATTCTCTCTAAACAATTAAACCAATTGCCGAGAATTGTCGAAGATGATTAGATAAAATTCTAGGTGTTTAGATAGTTTACATTGTTTGTTTGTCAGAAACTTATGGTAGCAGTGTCGGCTTGTCTTTAGTTTAATTTAAGTTAATAATATTTTGATAAAACGATGTTAGGGAAAAGCAATCAAAAAAACGAAACAAAAGGAAGGGCGGATAATATAGACCGTTTGGTAAGTAAGCGCCTAAAAGTGAGACGAATGATGCTGGGTCTTAGCCAGCAGGATTTAGGGACTGCTGTAGATGTTAGTATTCAACAAGTGCAGAAATATGAGAAAGCGTCAAATCGTATTTCTAGTGGCAAGCTATTTACATTTTCTAAATTCTTAAAAGTGCCAGTAAGTTACTTTTTTGAGCAGGGGGATGATACTAGTAATATTATTGGTAATATCTTTGCTGAAGATACTGAAAAATATGTGGCTGCTGATAATAAGGATCCAATAACAGAAAAAGAGCTTATTGGGTTAATTAAGGCTTTCAGCGAGATCAAAAGCTCCCAGAGCCGTAAGAAAATAACAGAGCTTGTCAAAACTATGAACTAGTTATTATTGATTGTTACTAAATATTACTTAAATCAAAGTAATATTTAGTAACAAAATGTTCTATGCAGTTTTGTCATTCTGAGGCGTAAGTTTCTTAGTTGATTTGTACTGATTTTTTTGCTATAAAGCATCTAACTTTTGCGGTCGTGGCGAAATGGTAGACGCGCAGCGTTGAGGTCGCTGTTCTGATAAGGAGTGGAAGTTCAAATCTTCTCGACCGCACCAGTATAATTTCAATCAGTATCTAGTTAAATTTTAAGCTGAATTTTCTTTTTTGAAAGCACTGTTACTGTTGAGAATAATACACCATTCATAATCTTCCCCATGTTAGTTAATGAGATATCAATTCAAATGATTAAATTTCATTGGAGAGTGATTTTAGAACATTTTTAATTGTCTGATAAGTAATTTCTAATTCTTCTGAAGTAATCGAATAAGGAGGTAGTAGGTAAATTGTGTTACCGAGTGGTCTAATTAACAATCCTTCTTCTAAAAATCTTTTTTTGAGTTTAGTGCTTAAATTAAAATCACTTTTAATATCAAATGCACTGATCGTTCCAAGAATACGAGTATGTTCAATATTGGAACAACTGCTTTTTAAAATGGACATGCCTTTTTTATGAGATTCATGAATAGACTTTATAGCATTCTGAGTATCTAGTTGCTTTAATAATTTTAGAGAAGCAATAGCAGCTGCGCACGCTAAAGGATTTGCTGTATAGGAATGTCCATGGGCAAAGGCCATATTCCAATCATTACTTAAAAAGGCTTCGTATATTGTATTTGTTGTCACGGTAAGAGCTAGAGGCAAGAATCCACCAGTGATACCTTTTGAAAGACAGATAAGGTCTGGTATAATGCCAATTTGAGATAATGCAAAATAGCTTCCCGTGCGACTAAAACCAGTCATAACTTCATCAAATATCACTAGGATTTCGTGTTCTCGAACTTGTTCTATTAGTTTTACAAGAAATTCAGGACGGCACATTCTCATACCGCTAGCTCCTTGTACTAATGGTTCTAAAATAAAAGCGGCAATTTTAGAGCCATGTTCTCTCAAATGGTTTCTAAGTAATGATAGAGCATTTTCTTCCTTCAGCTCTATTTCAGAATCCCCATCCCAAGTTTGTGGATAAGGAATAGTTAGCACTTTAAAAAAAAGATCATTGAAACTGTTATGAAATCCGGACTTGGAACCAACAGACATAGCCCCAAAAGTATCCCCATGATATCCACCATCAAAACTTAAAAAGAGAGTTTTTTCCTTTAAACCTTGATTGCTCCAATATTGATAAGCCATTTTTAAGGCTACTTCTACAGCTGTTGATCCATTATCTGAAAAGAAAAAACGATTTAATTCAGATGGTAATATTTCTTGCAAGCTTTCGCATAAATCTACAGCTGGAGAGTGGGTAAATCCTGCAAAAATAACATGCTCTAATTTTAAAGCTTGTTCGTAGATAGCTTCTGCAATATTTGGGTGTGCATGACCATGCAAGTTTACCCACCAGCTAGAGATAAGGTCAAGATAAGCCTTTCCACTTTCATCATAAATGTAAGAACCTTTAGCATTGGTGATAGCAATTACTTCAGTAGCAGTTTTTTCTTGTGTAAAAGGGTGCCATAGAATTTTTTTATCTCGCGCAGAAAGTAGTGTCATGATTATATCCCAAATATTTTTTGTAAATTTTGTGAGAGTGGTATTTTTTTTAAATTATCTTTGTTTATAGAGCTTGTAAAGGGGAACTGAGCGAGAACTTTTGTTTTGCCATAGAACTCTATTGCATCTGCGTTAGGCTGGTTTAACTCCCCGGTCATAATTACTCCTAAAGTTGTTATATTTCTAGTTTGTAAAACTTCTAGACTTAGGAGAGTATGGTTAATTGTACCCAAACTGGATCTTGCTACGATGATTACCGGGATAGAAAAATATTTAATTAAATCAATCATCAGATAATCTTTATTGATAGGTACTAGTAATCCACCAGCTCCTTCAATAATTAAATTCTGAGCTTTCGGAAAATTGATTTTTGCAATATCAATTTCTTGATTTTCAAGAGAGGCCGCTAAATGAGGAGATGATAAGTCTTTGTATAAGTATGATTCTTGGTATATTTGAGCATCTGTTAATCCCGCTACTATTTGAGAGTCAGTACCTTCAGATGTCCCGGTCTGGATTGGCTTAAAATAACCATATCCCGTATGTAAGCATAACCAGCTGGAGATGAGTGTTTTTCCTATGTTTGTATCAGTGCCAGTAATAAATATATGCATTATATTCTCTTCATTATCCCAAAAAATATTTTATAGGTTACTGTAAATTTATTATCAGGCTCTTTTATTAAAGATTTCAGGATATTTATTGGCATAACCTCATTGCTTGCATTAGCTCCTAAGCTTTTTAAATAATATATAAATGAGCGGTTATTTGGAAATGTTAGCTGAAATTCCATAGAGTCAAAGTGATAAGTTTTTGGGTTTAGTTTATTTAAGAATGATATTAAGACTTTTTCTTTCGGATATTTTTTTATTACTGATATTATATTACAGTTTCTTACAATATTATTCCATTCCTTGAAGGTCCCGTCAAGTAAGCATGAGAATGCTAATATATTAGATTTTTTGTAAAATTTTTCCAGGGTTTTCTCAAGATTGTTTATCCATTGTAACGCAAGATTACTAATAATCAGATTATGATCCTGGAAATTGTCATTTTCTATATCACCAATGTGAAATTTAAAATTATCCCTATCTAGGAATTTATTTTCTACTATTTCGATCATTTTTGGAGCGATGTCATTAAGCGTATACAAGGAATTTCGATAATGGGGGAGCAAAATCTCTGGGATGTAACCTGTGCCAGTACCTAAATCCAAAATTGTTTGAGGATAAAACGAGCTATCAAAGCTTTGCAGTTTTTTGACTAACAATCCAGCGCTTTGTTTTTGCACACAAGCCACCTTGTCGTACGAATTGCCAGCCCTATTAAAGTGATTTTTAATTTTTGTTTTCAGCTGCATTATCTATGAAACTTATTATTTTTTTATATATCTTGTCTACTTCAAGAAAACCCAATGCATGTTTGCCGCTTGGAGTAATTTCTACTTTAATATTTGAGCAATTACTAAAATTGTCGTGTAGAACTACAGGCGGAACAATTTCATCGTTTTCTGAACCAATAATAAGTATTGGGGTGTTTTTAGGAGGCGTAATGCTAATGAATAGTGAATCCAGGTCGGTCAGCATTTTACTAGGGTTGAGTTTCTCTGGTTGTGCATGATTTATAAATGAGGGCAAACCACATCTACGATAAAAGTTTTTTAAAGTCCTTAAAGGGCACTTAATAAAATTCTTCTTTAACATATCAAGTTCTCCTGCTTTTTTGTTGCGCAAGGTTAGATCATTGCCTAGAAAATTTGTGAAACTATTTAATCCTATTAAATAATCAAAGTTTTTATTTAGATTCAGTAATTTTGTCAACCCCAGAGAGTGGCCGATCCCAACAAGCTGTAATTTTGATTCCTCTGAATTAAACTCACATTTATTACCAAAATAACCTAGATCTAGATATGTACATTGTTCTTTAGCAAAATAAGGTGCCAAATTTGACCAGAAATTTTTATCAAAGCCGAATCCATGGCAAAAAACGAAATGTTTTTTCATAATGTTTCTAATATCTGTAAAAGTTGTTCTATATCACTTTTTTTGTGGTTACTATTTAGAGCAATGCGAATACGAGCTGAATTCAGCGGAACTGTTGGCGGCCTGATACAGGATACGATTATCTTTTTTTGAAATAATTTTTCTGTTATCTTGATTGCCAGTTTTTCTTCTTTGCAAATAATAGGTATAATATGGGAAGCAGAAGCTCCTATATCAAAACCTAAGTTCATTAGCTTATTTCTCAATATTGCACTCAAAGAGAATAATTGCTCTCGTTCTTTATTTAAGTCTCTAATTATTTCCCATGCTTTATAGCTTGCTCCGATGACAAATGGTGAATTAGCTGTTGAGTAGATAAATCCTTGTGCTTTATTAATCAGATAATCTTTCAATATTTGATCGCACGCCACATAACCACCGCTACATCCTAAGGCTTTACTAAATGTACCCATTATAACAAAAGGAATGCCAGTTAAATCAATATTTGTTGATAAACCATATCCATGAGGGCCATAAATACCAGTTGCATGAGCTTCGTCTAAATATAAGAAAGTTTTATACTTCTTTGCCAGAGAAACTATAGTTTCTATAGGTAATATAGTGCCATCCATACCAAAAACAGTTTCTGTAACAATAAATTTAGGTCTATTATCGTTCTCGTATTTGATTAAAAGCGATGATAGATGTTCCATATCATTATGACGAAATCTAACAAGTTCTGGATGACTCAGGGAAATAGCTTGATAAAGACTTGCATGATTTAATTTATCAAAAAAGACGATGGGTTTTGATGCCAAAATTTTAGAATCTAGTAATGATGATAAAACGCTCAAATTTGTTTGAAATCCTGTGTTGAAAATTAACGCGCTCTCTGTGTTTTTATCTTTTGCAATAAGGGCTTCTAAAGATTCAAATAGTTCATTATTACCAGATAACAGCCTAGATCCAGTAGAACCAATACCATATTGTTGTGCCGCTACAATACCTGCATTTAAAATTTCAGAATTACGACTTAGTCCTAGGTAATCATTTGTAGAGAAGTCCAAATAGTTGTTTTGATTCTCTTGACCTGTTGTCAGTAATCTGCGATATTTGCCGGTACTATGTAAGACGGATAAATATAGTTTATATGGTTCGTACATTTTGAATCATAAATTTTAATTAGAGTAGGTGTTTATGCAAAAAAAATGGCTTTTACAAGATGCAAAAGATATTTTTTATCTGCCGTTGATTGAACTTTTATATAAAGCACAAACCGTACACAAAGATCACTTTAGTTCCAACGCCGTGCAGATTAGCACACTTTTAAGTATAAAAACAGGAAGTTGTCCAGAGAATTGTTCTTATTGCCCCCAATCTGCTCATTATAAAACTGATCTTAAGAAAGAGCCTCTTATGAAAATCAATGATGTGGTTTCAATCGCTACAAGAGCAAAAGAAGCTGGAGCCACCAGATTTTGTATGGGAGCTGCATGGCGCGAACCCCGAGATGAAGATCTAGCAGTTGTGTGCGAAATGGTATCTGAAGTCAAAAAACTTGGTTTAGAAACATGTGTAACGCTTGGCATGCTTGAAGCCTCACAGGCAAAACAGCTTAAAAATGCTGGGCTAGATTTTTACAACCACAATATCGATACTTCACCAGAATTCTATGATAAGATCATTACAACACGAACATTTGAAGATAGATTAAATACCCTTGAACTAGTTAGGAAAGCAGGTATTAAAGTTTGTTGTGGGGGAATCCTAGGAATGGGTGAGACAAATGATGATCGTATCAAGATGCTTGTACTGCTTGCAAATTTAGAAGAACAACCTGAATCAGTGCCAATCAATAAATTAATAAAAATTCCTGGAACTCCTTTGGCAAATCAAAAAGATATAGATCCTTTTGATTTTGTACGTACGCTTGCGCTTGCAAGAATTCTGATGCCTAAATCTTATATTAGACTTTCAGCTGGAAGGGAACAAATGTCTGATGAGTTACAAGCTTTATGTTTTATGAGTGGTGCAAATTCTATTTTTTATGGTGAGAAATTATTAACAGCAGATAATCCAATTCCTGAAAAAGATAATCAGTTGTTTGAACGACTAGGGCTTGAGAAAATAATTCTCTCTTGCTGATAGCGGGTTAAAACCAAGCATACCATTGGCAATAATTTCAAACGATTCCTGATCAATTTCTAAAAAGCCATAGCGGAAAACATAGCCCCACGAATTTTTATTTTTAATGAAAGGCAGTGACGGCACAAGTGGTCTGATATCAATGTGCTTGGCATCAAAATAACTGATATTACGCCTAAATGGTTTAAATCCATCACCCATATCTACTTGGTAAGGGGCTTCATCAACTACCTCGCCAATAGCGGTAAATTTTTGATAGAGCTCAGATCCTTCCATGGTTACTTTAGACGAGTAATAAATCACAAAATCACCACAAGATAAACGTTTGGCTGGTGCAGATCTTCCGTGACAAAATTGGCAAATACCAAGCTTCACACCATTTGCAACATGCTCTTTGCAAGCAATGCCAATCCAGAATTTTACAAGGCTATTCATCTAGTGTACCTTCGGTTAATTTCGCTAAAATATGTACAAGACTTTTTTGTTCCTTATGTGGTGCTTTGCCAAAAAAGACACTATCAATTCCTTCAACAACGGGAACTAACGTGCGCACCATCTCTTTACCTTTTTCTGTCAGCGTCACACTCTTGGCACGTGTATCTGTTTCATGCTCAATACGATTGACATACTCAAGTGCCACAAGTTTTTTTAGAGATTTAGAGACGGTCATCTTATCAAGCTTGGACCAGTTCACGATCAGAATTTGAGTGGTGTCATAGTGATGAGCTTCAAACCACATCAGGGTAGCCATAATGACAAACTGGGCATGTGATATATCATAAGGTTCTAAAGCCTTTTTGATTTGACGTTGCCATATCATGGTTGTTTGCCAAAGCAAGAATCCGGGGCTGTTTTCAGGTTTATCAAAACCAAATGGCAGGTTAGACATTACTACCTCTTGCAAGTTTCACCAAGCTTTCCATTTCCTCTGGCACAGTATCAGCGACATTTTGTGCTACAAGTTTAATCCAAAGCCATTTTAGCGGACCAGTTACAACAAGTTTATTCGTTAACTTTAGTCCATCAGCTGTATCTTCCATAGCGTGGGTATCATACATTTTTGCACCAAAGAACGAAGTGCAATCGGTAAAATGATGATCATCAACGATTTCGGTTAGCATGATTTTAACAGGGTTTATGCTCTTGGGCTTTAATATGAAATAATTGCCAACCGCAAAGTCACCGTCAAGTTTGCAGTAATCCAAATCGCCATGCCAAGTTGGCCAGTTATTTACGTCTGTCCAAATGCGCCAGATATCCTCACGTTTAATGTCCTGAAATGTTTTGCTATAGGTTCTTGTCCACATGCTAGTCTCTCTTAGTATCTCTTTATATTATATACTAATATACTAAATAGCCAAGGGATAAATAATAGAAAACTGCTCAATAAATCTTTAATTACCAATAATACTATTTTTGTGAGAAAATTTCACTTTTCTTGTCTTCGAATGGTCTGCCATCGTAAAACAACTCAATTTTAGAAATAAGCTGATTCGTAAATTCCATCAGCACAGCTGCCCTAAGTTTACCAAAGGCTTGCGGAAACATAAAATCATAGGCGAGCATAATCTGATTTTGGTGAGCAAATTTGGATCGTATTTTAATGTCCCCCAATATTTGGCTTAAGTTTTTTGCAGCCAAAACAACTGCATCTCTCCCCTGCATTTCCGCTAAAGGTCCAATGAAAAGGACATTTTCATGCAAATAACTCGACATCGTATCGAAATCTTTTTTTAGCAATGAGCTATAATAGCTCACCGCTACTTTTAAGTTATTATCACTTTCAGAATGTGTTGTATTCATATCGAACTCCTATTATATTATAAGCACACTGATAATATAATATAAGGGTACTGATATGTCAACTAATAAAAATATTAATGTGACAGGCTCGCTAGGCTACAAACTAAAACAGACCCAGCATAGTTTGCGCCTTCACATGGATGAGGTGCTGAGATCACTAGATCTAACCACTCCGCAATATGCCGTTCTTGCACAATTAGAGTTAAGATCTGGTATTTCCAATGCGGCGTTAGCCCGTTCTTCATTTATCACGGCTCAAACCATGCATGGTATCGTTTCTAATCTAGAAAAACGGAGTCTCGTGAAACGAAAGAGCGATCCAAAGCATGGCAGAATCTTATGCACCGAATTAACAAAACAAGGCATGAATGTTGTTGGGCAAGCTCATAAAATCATTAGTAAAGTTGAAGCTACGATGGTTTCTACCATCACCGAAGATAATAGGGTCCTGTTAGAAAAGTTGCTTATTGAGTGCTTTAATAATCTTCAGTGCCAATAGAAGGTTTCATGATAGAGAAGATCAGTGAATGCTAAGTGCATATGAACAGAGTAAAAACTAGTCAGGTGGGAGAAAAATTCTTGCTCTACGGTACATACGCTGCTTGAAGCTCCAATAACGAACCTCAAGACCGGTTTTGCAAATATGATATGGAGAGTAAAATTAGGAGATTTAGGGTGAAATTGGTAATTTTGCGATTCTCCAAACTGCGCTAAAGCTTCGTGAGACACTCCTAGTTCTAACTCACTTCTGGCGTGCCGCCCGAAGTTCGAAGAACGTAGGGTGGCGGACAGGGTGAGATTCGAACTCACGGTACGGAGAACCGCACGCTAGTTTTCAAGACTAGATCCTTAAACCACTCGGACACCTGTCCCATATTCGGGCAACAATGTTGATAACAGAAAACAATTATCATTTCAAGAGAAAAATTATTAACATCCTTGAATAAAGATATTATATTTAGATTGCATCTCTGTTATAGTATGATTCTGACAATGCCAAAGATTGGTGGTTTGGTGTGAAGCCATTACATTAATTAGTCAGAAAATGATAAACTAGAGTTCTATTGATAAAATTGGTTAAACAAAGAAAATCATGAAGGGAAAGTCTGCAAATTATATTGTGTTTGATATAGGTAGCAATAAGGTTGCAGCTATTGCTGCGAATATCAATAAAACAGGGGAGAGTACGGTTGTTGCACAAGTTTTGCAGTACTCCGATGGATTTAAGGCTGGCACAGTAGTGGATCTTGAAGCGGCAGAGAATAGCATTATTGCTACCATTTATTCTCTTGAAAAAGAATGCGATAAAAGTATCAATGAGGTTACAATTTCATTATCTGGTGGTGTTAAATCTTATTATATTAGTCATACATTAAAACTCAGTAATCAACCAATTAGCAAGCAAGATATAAAAAAATTAATACAAAAAGCCTTAAGCGATTTTTCTGTCAAAGATCAGGAAGTAATACATTATTTTCCAATAGAGTTTACACTTGATAAAAATAATATTGTTGATAATCCGAATGGTATGTATGCAAGGGAACTTGGTTGTCAAATACATGTTATTGCTGCAAATTCTTTAATACTGATAAATTTAACTAATTGTTTTGCTAGATGTCATATAGAAGTTGGAGATGTTGTCTTATCAATTTATGCTGATGGGCTTGCATGTCTCTCTGATGATGAAAAAGAAACAGGAGCTATTATTATTGATATGGGGAGTCATATCACAAGTTTTGGAGTGTTTTTCGAAGGTAAGATATTGTATGTGGGGAGTGTGCCTATGGGTAGTCATCATATAACTTCTGACATAGCTAAAGTTTTGTCTGTTTCTATAGATACTGCTGAAAAGCTGAAAATTTTATATGGAGATGTAAGACCAGATCTTTTTAGTAAAAACGAATCTGTTAGAATAAGTGATTTTGAGCCTGACAATAATTATAATGTTGATTTAACAATTTCAGTATCTAAGCTTGCTGAGATTATTCACTCTAGGGTAGAAGAAATTCTCACTCTTCTAAAAAAGGAATATGATTATATAGCTATGGATCATCTAATTGCAAAAAGAGTGGTTCTTACTGGGGGAGGCTCTGGTTTACAAGGAGTTAAAAATCTAGTTGCTGAAATATTCCAAAAACAAGTTAGACTAGCTAAGCTTGAGCATACTCCGGGATTTGTTGATAATGTTAATATTGCTATATATTCAACTGCAATGGGTATGATAAAATCAAAAGCCTTGAAATATAAAAAGAATTCATTTAAATCTGGTGAGCAAGAAGATCATGGGTGGTTTAGAAGAATGTTTTTATGGTTCAAGGAAAATATATAATAATACTTATATTAAAAACGTTCGTTTTTTTAATTACCATTTTTTATTCTACCATATCGGAGTCAATAGCTTGGCTTCCAGAGGAGGGTAGGTATAAATTTTCCTCTAATGTTTTGTTTATTGATAGGGAAACTAGGGATTCTCAAAAAGAAAGAGCTGAAATGCTTTCAAAGGCTCATAGAGAAATTAGTATTCTTATGAAAAGAAAGAATTTAGCTCAAAATGAGCAGCAAGATTTAAGGGAGTTAGAAGCTTTTGTTAGTGACTATGAAGCCTTTAACGATGATATTTTTATAGGAAACGAGATTGAGTATGGGCTTAGCCAAAATCAAAGTTTTGGATTGAAGGCGAATTTCAGTTTAGAGAAAAACCTGCAATACAAGTATACCAATAATCTTTCTGAAGAATCATTTAAAAAGAATGTTGTCCGAGAAGTGGTTTTTTTTTATAAACACTCGTTGCATAAGAATGATAGCTGGCAAATTTCTCTAGTACCTGAGGTTAGTTATAGTAAGAATAACATATTTGGTCAAAAATACTCTTATGGGATTGGGACATATATTGGTTACACAAAAATATCAAAGTCTGGAAAAAAGCATTTCTCCGAGCTGGGCTTTAGTGTTGGCAAAAGATCTAATAATAATTATAAAAATACAATTTTGAAAAAAATTAGTTTTGTTGAGGGGGTGGAATTAGTAAAAAACTTGATATTAAGTAATTATTTTGAATATAGTTTTGCAACCAATGGTAATCTAATGTATAGAGGAGTAGTGTACGAGCAAATATCTCTTGCAAAGGAATTTGGTAGTGATGCTAATTATCCCATGTTTATTACTCAAATAGGTTATTATTGGAAAAGAAGTCTCCGTAATAGAATGTTTCAATTATCCGGTCCTATATTTTCTGTATGCGTAAATCTTTAGATTTTTATAATCAAAATTTGGAAATTATAGATCAATCAGTTGTTAAAATTAATGCAATAAATTTTAACAATATAAATGATTATTATTGTAGGGGTTATGTTGTTTTTTATAATGCTTGTAATGAGCTTAGTTGTTGTGTTGTAAATTCTTCAACTATTGCATACATTGACAAAAAATATGGTAGTGGAATCAAGCTTTATTTTATTACAAAAAAAGAGTTGTTATCAGTTTTAGAACAGAGTTTTGGTCAATTAAATACACAAAAATCGCAGAACTATTTATCCGAAATTTCCACAATATGTAATGCAAAAACCGTTGATTATAAAAAAATGATTACGGGGTTTTTGTTGTTGTTTGCGTTAAATTTATCATTTTTTCCTAATCTATTTCACGTCATTAATAATGTTATTTATTTAATGCAGAATATTTTGAAAGCATTATTATTTAAGCGTTCTATCAAACAAGATTATAAAAGAACTAAGCTTGTTTCTAAGAAATACAAAGGAAAGATACCCATTTATAGTATTTTTGTTCCTTTATATAAAGAAGTTGGAAAGTTAAAGTCTATAATTAAAGCTATTGATAATTTAAGTTACCCTAAATCAAAATTAGATGTAAAATTTATTGTTGAAGCAGATGATAAGGAAATGAATAAAGCCTTATCAATTGTAGATTTACCCAAATACATACATGTTATTAAAGTACCGGTATCTTTTCCCAGAACAAAACCTAAAGCAATGAATTATGCAATATCTTATGTTAAAGGTGAGTATCTATGTGTTTATGATGCAGAAGATAGGCCAGATTCGGATCAATTATTAAAAGCGCTGCAGGCTTTTAAAGAGTTATCTCAAGAATATGCCTGTGTGCAGGCTAGATTAAATTTTTATAATCCAAATGAGAATATGTTAACAAGCTTTTTTAGCATAGAATATAGCCTTTGGTTTGAATATTTGTTAAAAGGTTTGAATTTGTATGAGCTGCCCATTACTCTTGGTGGAACGAGCAATCATTTTAAGGTGTCTGCTTTAGAGAAAGTAGGTTATTGGGATGCATATAATGTTACTGAAGATGCAGATCTTGGGATTAGGTTATACTCTAATGGCTATAAAGTTCATATTATAGATTCAGAAACTCTAGAAGAAGCTCCTATCGGTCTTTTTAACTGGCTAGCTCAAAGAACAAGGTGGATCAAGGGTTTTATCCAAACAATTTATATATTCCTTCTTTCGCCTAAGAATTACAAGGATCTAGGGTTTACAAAGGTTGTATCAATATACATTTTTGTTGGATTTTCTTCTTATAGTTTTTTTTGTATGCCATGGTTGATAACACTATATCTATTTAAACTAGATTTGTATGTTTACTACTTATGGCTTATAAACAGTGTTTTTTCCTTAACCTATGTTTATTCTTCTGTTTATTATATTACCAAACAGAAGAAGTTTGTGGTTTTTAATTTTTTTATTTTACTTTTATGGCCATTATACTTTGTTTTACATACTATTGCAGCGTATTGGGCAATTGTAGAAACTTTTATGACTCCATTTAAATGGAACAAAACTAAACATGCTGTGAGTGCTGACGAACTCGATTAGTTTTAAGCTACAAATATTAAGATCATCTACTAATCATAAATATTATCATCTTACTAAAAATCCTGTTTGTTTTTTTTTGTTAACAATGGTACATTACGTGGTATGTCTCAACAACTTCTAGTTGATTATAGGTGAATGGGGTATAGAACAATGAATATAGATATAGATATACTTATTTTTATAGGGTTTTTGATTGTAAATCTTATAGTTGGTATGAGCTACGGCAGAAATGTAAAAACAATTAATGAATATGCTTTAGGCGGCAGAAATTTTTCTACCACAGCTTTGGTTGCAACCATAGTGGCAACTTTTACTACTGGCAGTAGTTTCTTTGTAATCATTTCCAAAACTTACTCTGATGGACTTCCTTACGTCATAGCTAGTAGTGGCAGACTATTGGCATTTTTTATTACTGGGTTTTTTATAATACCAAGAATGGCAGAGTTTTTGGGGTCATTATCAATTGCGGAGGTGATGGGTAATTTATATGGTAAACATGTAAGATTAATAACTGCAATTTCTGCAATTGCGTGGAATATAGGAGGAATAGCAGTGCAATTTAAGGTGTTTGGAACCTTATTTAATTATTTTTTAGGAATACCCAGTACCTATGCAATTATTCTTGCTTCGACTATAGTGGTATTATATTCTTCTTTTGGTGGGATTAAAGCTGTAACTTATACAGATGTGCTGCAATTTTTTACCTTTGGTTTTGTTCTTCCTACTGTAGCAATTATTATTTGGAATCAGTTTCAATCTCTTGGGTTAACGCTGACCGAAGCATCACAAAATAGTATTTTTGATTATCAAGAACTAGCTAACCTACGTGGCTATAAGCTAGCTGATTTTATACTTTTAGTACTTTATTTTTCTATTCCTAAGATAGGGCCAATTCATTTTCAAAGAATTTCTATGGGTAATAGTATAAGTCAGGCAAAAAAAGCTTGGTTGATTGCTTCTATTTTGTTGGTTTTGATTGAATTAACCATAGAATGGATCCCTTTCTTAATTTTAGCTATTAATCCAGATTTAGAGCCTAACCAAGTTACTAGTTATGTAATTAATAACTATACTAATTTACCTTTAATAAAAGGCTTAATAATAGTAGGTATATCAGCGATGGCAATGTCTAGTGCTGACTCATTTATTAATGGTTCAGCTGTTTTGTTTGGGCACGATATTAAAGAAACATTAAATATCAAAATAGATAATTTAGTTTTATCCAGGCTATTTTCTTTATTATTAGGTGTTTTTGCAGTTTACCTTGCCTTATCAACTAACGATCTACTTGGTATGGTAATGACTGCTGCGAGTTTTTATTTACCTATTGTCAGCGTTCCACTACTGCTAGCTATTTTTGGGTTTAGAAGTAGTACAAAAGCGGTGCTAATTGCTATGAGTGCGGGTTTGATAACAGTAATTCTGTGGAAACTATTCAATATCAAACTACATTGTATAATATTTGCTACGTTAGCTAATTTGATTGCCTTCATAGGCAGCCATTATCTTTTAAAGCAGCCAGGTGGGTGGGTTGGTATAAAAGACAGAAAATATTTGGATGATGCAAAAAAAGAAAAGGACAGGAAAATTGCTGCCTTTCTAGCTAGCATTAGAAATTTTAATCTGATTGAGTACTGCAAAAGAACTGCTCCAAAAGATGAGCTTAATTACATGCACCTTGGGGTCTATTTTATTCTATATACTTTCACCACAATGTATGCAAGCCAAGCAGAATTGTTAAGAGAAGGTGGGAAGGTTATTTTAACCATCTATCAAATCATGATGGTTACAGGGGTTGTTATGGGAATGTACCCCATTTGGCCACCGAGAATAAAGTACAAAATTATCATGCAGTTGGCGTGGAATGTGGTCATATTTTATATGTTGATTTTATTCAGTTGTTTCTTTGTTATGGTAAGTAATTTTGGCCAATTGCAATTTGCTATATTCGTCTTAAACACTTTAATAGCAACGATCTTAACGGGTTGGAGACTAGGAATTACAATGCTTCTAGTAGGATTTTATTGCAGCTCTGAGT
>CAMCTQ010000007.1 GCA_945878545.1 Rickettsia typhi | reverse complement strand
GGAGTTGTCGTTAGAAGCTTATCTTATACCTTAATGATAGGAGAAAGTAAAATAGCAGAGCGTTTTGAAGATCTTCAGAATAAATATCCATCTGTAGATATGGGAAGTTACCCATTTACAAAAGATGGGCTTCACGGTACTTCTCTAGTTTTGAGGTCAAATGATTACGTAAATCTTGAAGCTGCATTTCAGGACTTGACGAACACCATAAAGGAAGTCTAATGTTATTTAGAATATGCTTGTAAACCAAGCTTTTAGAACTGGACTTCAATTTAGGAAGCTATTATAATGACAGTCTTAATACCATTAGTATCGGTATTTCGTATTAAATTAAATATTTAATTGAGCGTCAATATGGCTGTAAAAATTCATAATAGAGAGGATTTTGTTAAAATGCGAGCAGCTGGTAAGCTAGCTGCCGAAACTCTTGATTTTATTACAGATTATATCAAACCCGAAGTAACGACAAATTATCTAAACGATCTATGTCATGAATTTATTATTTCTCGTGGTGGAATACCGGCTCCTCTGAATTACAAAGGTTTTCCTAAATCGATATGTACTTCAGTGAACCATGTAGTGTGTCATGGGATACCCTCTGATAAGAAGCTAAAGAAAGGTGATATAATCAATGTTGATGTAACAGTAATATTAGATGATTGGCATGGCGATACTAGCAGAATGTTTTATGTTGGTGATGTGGCTATAAAACCGAAACGTCTTATCCAGGTTACTTACGAGGCTATGATGATTGGTATAGAGATGGTAAAACCAGGAGTAAGACTTGGTGATATTGGCCATGCTATTCAAAAACATGCTGAAAAACATAATTACTCAGTAGTAAGAGATTATACTGGTCATGGTATTGGCAGGGTGTTTCACGACGAACCAACTATTCTTCATTATGGGAAACCTGATACAGGTCTTATTTTGAAAGAAGGTATGTTTTTTACCATTGAACCCATGGTGAATGCTGGTAGTTATGAAACTATTTTAAGTAAAATTGATGGTTGGACTGTAACCACAAGAGATAAATCTTTATCAGCTCAATTTGAGCATACAATTGGTGTTACTAGCAGCAGCTTTGAGATCTTTACGACTTCACAGAAAAATCTACTATATCCTCCGTATGCAAGTAGAAAGTGAAAAATCACCACACTATGTTGGTCATAGAAAGCGTCAGAAGGACAAATTTCTCAAGAATCATCCAAGTAGTTTTAGTGATTATGAGTTGGTTGAATTAATGCTTTTCCAGTCGATTCCTCGAAAAGATGTAAAGCCACTAGCAAAGGAATTGTTGAATAAATTTGGTAATTTAAATAATCTTGTTAATTCAAACAAGGAAAATTTATCTGAAGTTGAGGGTACTAACCAAAGTATCTTCATGAATCTACAGGTTATAAAAGAACTTATAAACAGAGTTTTGGCAAGTCAAGTTATAAACCAGAATGTTATTGGATCATGGGGCGCTTTGCTTGAATATCTGAAATTTAATATGAGCAATTTACGACTTGAGCAATTCCGTGTTTTATTTCTAAACAAAAAAAATGCTTTAATAGCAGATGAAATAATGGCAACAGGTACTATTGATCAAACACCTGTTTATCCAAGAGAAATAATAAAAAGAGTTTTAGCTCATGAGGCTAGCGCAATTATTCTAGTTCATAATCATCCTAGTGGTAATGCAAAACCATCAAATCTTGATATTGATCTAACCGCGCAGATAGTCAATGCCTGTAAGACTATAAATGTAAGTGTACATGACCATGTGATTATAGGCAAAGGTGAGTATTATAGTTTTAAGACGAATATGTTATTATGAGTTATTTACTTCCACTTTCAATGCTGATTTTAGTATCCTTTTTGCTATCGATCCTTTTAGTGAAAGGCACGATAATTGTGATGTCCAAATTTAATATTGTTGATAAACCAAGTCAAAGAAGGGCTCATTCCAAAGTTACTCCTAGAGGTGGTGGGATTGCATTTGTAATAACATTCTGCTTATTATTGCCAATGTTTGAATATTGGTACCTAGGTGCTTTGTATAATTCTGGTAATATTATTTCAATATTTGCTCCTATTGCATTAGTTTCATTTTGGGATGATGTATCAGAAATACCTATATCATTTAGATTATTGATTCATCTATTATGTTCTGCTCTTGCAGTGATGTGGCTTATACATCCACATAGGATATTACACAGCGAATTATCATTAAATATAGATTTGATTATTGGATCTTTTGCATTGTTAACATTTTTAAATGTTTATAATTTTCTTGATGGTATCGATGGGATAACAGTTTCTGAATCTATCCATCTTTCAATAACAATATTAATTCTTTGTTTTTTTAAGCATGATATTATCCCAAACGTCTGGACAATAATTACAGTGGCTTGTATCATTCTTGGGTGGTCATGTGGGTTTATCTTGTTTAATTGGCAGCCCGCTAGTATTTTTATAGGAGATGTCGGTAGTATTGGTCTTGGGTTCATAATTGGAGTTTGTTTGTTAACTGTTGCTTCTGGGAGTGATCGTCTTTTTGCGGCTTGTGTGATATCTTCTTTGTATTATATTGCTGATGGTGGACTGACTTTATTAATTAGGTTAGTGAAGGGAGAAAAGGTTTGGCAACCACATCTGCAGCATTTTTTTCAGAAAGCCGTAGCAAAGGGCTTAAGTCACAGAACAGTTGTTTTAAGAATAGTTAAATGTAATTTAATTCTTATGCTGCTTTCAGTAGGATCTTTATTTTATCCTATTATTTGTATTATTCTTGGGTTACTAACTGTTGTAATTACTCTTATTAGATCGGTAATATGAAGCCTATAATTAATGATATTAATAAGATTATTTATAAAATTTATAAAACTAAACATCCAATACTTGGAGAAATAATTCTTAATTGGTCGAAAATTGTTGGAATAAAATATAGTAATAACACAGCACCATTTAAGATTAGTACTATAAGAGAGAAGAAACAAAGGGTTAATATCTTACTAGTAGAAGTTGATAATTCCAGTACATCTGTGGAAATGTCGTTTCAACAAGATATTATCATTGAACGAATGGCTGTATATATGGGTTATAAAGCGATAAATAAAATTAGAACGATTGTAAAACTGTAAATGATGAATGATAAAGATTTTGCTAAAGAAGTAACAAGGATAATTAATCTTGTTGCAGCAGCAGTAGAGGAAAATGATATTTATGGGAATATAGATGTTGATATAAATGGGGATATATTGAATATTACTGTGCAAGCTGGGGTGTTCGTTATTAATAAGCAATCGTCTGTAAAAGAGATTTGGCTTTCTTCTCCAATAAGTGGCCCTTATCATTTTTTACATGACGGCAAGGCATGGAAATCAAAAGCAGGCGATGATTTATTTAGGGTTTTATCTAATGACTTAAAAATTGAGATTAAGGATTTAGTATGAACGATAATATCAAAACACTATTAGGATACCTCAAAAATTACAAGAGTAACCTAGTAGTTGTGTTTTGTTCATTATTTATAGTTGCTGTTGCACTCCTTGGTGTTGGAACAGTTTTTAGACATCTAGTAGATAATGGTCTTGCTGGCAATCTTAGCTCAATCAATAATTCCATTTTCCTTATTTCATTACTTATTGGAATATTTGCAGTGGGCAGTTTCTTCCGTTCTTACTCTATTAATTTAGTTACAGAAAAGATTATTGCTCAAATAAGATCTGATAGTTATAGCAAATTACTTCGCCTGGAAATTGCTGCTTTTGAAGAGCTGAAAATTGGTGATATAATTTCAAGATTAGGTTCTGATCTTGAATTAGTTGGCACTTTAATAACTAATTTCTTATCTTTCTTTATTCGTAATTCTATTATGTTATTTGGGGCCGTTATTTTGATGTTTTTCCAAAGTCCCAAATTATCTTTACTTGTTATTTTTAGTGTGCCAGTTTTACTTGGGCCTCTACTCCGTTTAAGCAAGCATGTTCGAAGTATTTCTAAAAAAGTAATGGTAGAGAAGTCTGGATTATCATCTTTTATAGAAGAAAGTTTTTCTGCTATTAGGACTTTATATTCTTTTAATCAACAGGGCCATGCAGAAGAGAGATTTAATGAAAAAATAGCTACATATATCAAGCATTCAAGCAAAAGACTTAAGTTAAGATCTTTATTTTTTGCCTTGGCTATTATTGCTATAGCCGGGTCCATAACCATGGTAATATGGGTAGGCAGCATGGATATAATTGGTGGTAAAATGACTTCAGGTCAGATGATATCATTTATATATTATGCCATGGTTGTTGGTATGAGTGCAGGTGGTATAGCCGAATTATTCAGTGAAATCCAAGGTCCACTTGCTGCTCTTGATAGGGTATTTGACTTACAAACAGAGACCAAAGTTCCTCATATCTCAGATTTAGCTCTAGTTCATTCCAAGAAGTTTGAAAATATTCCACAAAATTATGATATTTCTTTTGAAAATGTAAGTTTTTCTTACCCTTCAAGACCAGATATTCTAGCTCTTGATAATATTAGTTTTCATATAAAACAAAATCAATTTACAGCTATAGTAGGGAAATCTGGTTCGGGCAAAAGTACTATCATGCAATTATTGCTTAACTTTTACCAGCATCAATCTGGAAAGCTAAAAATTGCTGGTAATGACATAAATTCTTATGATGTTTGTGATATACGAAAAATAATTGCTTACACCCCTCAAGATCCTGATATTTTTTCTGGTACAATAAGATATAACATTATGTTTTCTAACCCTGATGCCAAAGATGAAGATGTTCAGGAGATAATCCATTTGTGTGGGATAGATAAGTTTATAGATCACCTACCAGATGGTATTGATACTGAAATTGGAGAAAAGGGCGTTAGAATGTCGGGTGGGCAGAAGCAAAGGGTAGCGTTAGCCAGAGCTCTTTTATACAAACCTAAAATTTTACTTCTTGATGAAGCGACGAGTGCTCTTGATAGCGAAAGTGAAAAAGAAATACTAGATAATATAAAAAGAATTATGCGTGGTAAGACAGTTGTTTCAATAGCCCACCGTATTTCTTCTATTCAGGACTTTGATAATATTTTGATCATAGACCATGGGAAATTAGCTAGCTCTGGAAGGCATTCAGATCTTCTAAAAACTTCTGATATCTATAATGCTCTATATCAGAAATCTATATAGTTTAACCCTTATACGGTTCAAGAATATTGAAAGGAACGAAAAATTAAATTTCGTCCTATTAGGCCTTTATCTCTTCATTTAAACGGTAAAGTAGAAAGGATACAAAGAACAGGTACTCTCCCTTACGGATAATGATGCAAAAAAATCACGGTTGCTTCAATGCGGTCGTTAAATTCAATAAAATACATTTTCAAGTAAGTTAGTAATCCTTATGCTCAATTTAACTTTTGGTTTAATTAAAATAAATATGTTAATGAAGAAATACCATGGTCAGTGTTGTCAGTGTTAATTTTAACGCTGACAACCTACACTCAGCTTAAAACTTTAGGAAGCCTTATCGGAGACAATCTGATGTTAATGGAATTAAATATGATTGGGACAAGTGATGACCGGGCTTATGTAGAACAAGTTAAGTTGTTGTTTGACAAATATGCGGAGCAGTTTGACGATATATTAAGAATTCATGGAACTGGCATGGCTAAGGAATTAAAAAGTCTTGCATCAGTTATACGTGCTGATATAAAGAAAATTACTGAGCAGCAAAACTTACCTTACAAATTTAATTAACAAACAAGATGGGTTGCAACATTTAATTGAAAAACTAAAATCGATACAAACTATGTAGTTAATATTGGTTTAAAAACATATATTTATATAAGGACAAAAGTGATAATACTGAACTAAGTTAGTTATCTTTGTCCCCAAAAAACTCTAGTTGATCTAAAAGTAAGTTGCTTGCACACGAGGTAAGGATTTATTGGGTCAACTAGCCAGATTGACCGTCACCACCATCTTTAATATCAATTTCAGGATCATTAAAACATGACTCAAAAAACTTTCCATCAAGAGTGATTACTGCGCGATTGACCCAAGTCCCATCCTTTAATTCGACATTTTTGAATGTTCTTTTTAAAACACCTAGTTTTTCAAGGCGAACAAAGGATCTCCTTGCTCTGTCTTGCTTGAATCCAAATTTTTTCTCAAAGTACTTATAAGAAATATATAAGGATTCGCCGTCAAACTTTGCTGATTGCTCACCAAAATGATCATTAGTCCCATTGCGGTGCCATGCTACAATATCAGCAAGATTGGTGATGGAAACAAGATCTGGATTGCCATCATCTAGACAAAATCTTTTATACCACCCATGTGGTATAATATTCCCAGGTAAAAACTCTTTGTTATGGTGATTGTTAAAAGGCTTCATAAGCAAAAACCCCCAGCTTCTATTAAAAGATCAAGCTCAGCACTATTTGGTTTAAGGTTTAATCCTATATTATATATTTTTTCTTGCGTAGCAATTCTATCATTGCCTTTTGAATTAGTATGATGTAATTTCATAAGTACCTATTTGTTTTACAAATTGTTGTACCAGTGAATATGTTAGGGCTTCAATTCTTCAATATTCACTGGATGCTTTTATTCTACTTAAGTTTTCATGACATTTTTTCTCTTTTTGTTCTCCGTACGGTTGCTAAGAATCCTATTTAGCATTATATCACTGAGCAGAATCGCTTTATTTGTAGCATATATAATGTTATAAATAAAGGATTTTTTTGAAAAAATCCTTTATTTATAACGAATTCCTTATATTGGGGCATTGTCATATTGTATTTACAATTCAAATATTTAATGTTAAATTTAATGTGGTAAATTTAAAACCTAATTTTAATACTAATAGTTTAATGACAAATATACAGGTAAAAATAAGTGAGTTGATGACTCATAAAAAAATAAATGCTATAGATATAGAGAAAGAAACCGGGTTAAATAGAAATACTGTTTATAGCATAATTGCTGGCAATTCTAAGAATCCAAGTGCTTATAATTTGCTACTTATTGCCAAAGCTCTCGGGGTAACTTTAGAATCAATTCTAATTGATGGAGAGGAGATCGAGATTACTTCTCTTTCTAATCAACAAATGATAGCCTTTGCTGAGGCTACTAGCACTACAATTAATGTTATAATTGCAAGAGAGCTAAATTTGCCCTTAACTAAGTTAATTACGATAATTAAAGAAGTATATCAATATGCGTTAAAAGCTGATCCACCTTCTGTTGATAGTAGATTTGTTGACTGGCTTCTTGATAAGTACAAAAATTAGTTCTCTTCATATGGTTAAACTATGCAAAGGTAAAATACACCATAGGATTTATGAACTGAGTAATTTCTGTCTATGAGGTCTTGAGTTCACCTCCTAGTAAAACATAACGGTATAAAGTTGCGTGTAACGCCTATTTCCTTCTATTAAGATACGGTAGATATCTTTTTCAAGAGTCTTAGCTTATCATATTCTTTCTTTTTGCCAGATATTATTGAATATAAGAGTTTACGTACTGTCATACGCTGCCTAATCTGAGTTCTTATAGAATCCATTAACATTGTTTGGGTTTTTGTTGAGACAGTATTGTAAGCAACAGATTTATAAAGGGTCTCTAGTTGAAAAGCATTAATATGGAAACAAATATCTTCTACCAATAATTTTACATATTCAAGAGGGGTTCGTAGCTCATTACTCTTATTGATTTTTCTAAAATTAAACGAAGTAATATTATTAAAATTACCAGGAGAAAAAATATCTAGAAAATTTAACTCAGAAAGCAAAGATATTACTTGTTTCCTGTTAAGGGCTTGAAGTCTTAGCTTATCTATAGAGCTTGATAAATGAGGTAAGTAATAATCTGATGCTAAACGCTGAGTAAGAATATTTTGCAAAAATTTATTTGCATTATCTGTTCCTTCAAAGATCGACATTATGTTTATGAATAAGCTACCGTATTTTTTTTGCAAAACACTGTTATTAAATTTATCTAATTCAGAGTAACGCTTTTTTACATGAGAAGGCAAGAATTTATTCAAGCTATCTTTTAAACCAGAAAGCATAGCTACTCCACCATCGGCGCCTTTAGATTGATTATTTAATTTCTTATTTATATGATTAAGAATTTTATGTAAATTCTCATCTTTATTCATAGATAAGGCTCTAATATTGTCTGAATGTTTTGCAATGTTTAACAAAATTTCCTTAGTAAAGTTGGATTTTTTAAACAGATAAGCCTCTAGAATGTTGAACTCCAAATTTTCTATCTGATGATTTATAGCATCAAAACTCTGGAAACGGCTTAATAACTGGTATCCAGTGTCACTTAGTCTATTATAACTATACCTAAACTGAGCTTCTGTATAAATTTTTTGCAGTAGTTCAAGCACAGTAGGGACAGATCCTTCATAATCTTTAAGTATGTCATATAAAGATAAAAGATGCTCATCTTGCAAACACATAAGAATAGAATCTTCTGACGAAGTAAGCGCATGAACTATTATATTAAATATTGCTTCAGCATCAAATTCACTAGCATTAATTTGCAAAATATCGGTCGGGTCTAAATAGAATCTTTCTGCAATATTAAGTTCTTCAGATTTGGTAACTTTATATTCAATATTCCATAATTCCTTTACAAACATTAGCAAATCAATTAGGGCATTTTGTTCGCTAAAGTTTACATTTTTAATTCTATATACAATAGATGATGAATGAACAAACTCTATGGAATCTTTGTTTTGAGATTGGTTAGCGAAAAACATTTGAATTTTTCTTAAAATTTTATAAAACCTCTCGCTTAAAAGATCCGTTTCTGAATGTTCTAAGGTAATCTTATTTTTATCTGCTATGGATAATTTTTCTAAAACTCCAGTAAGAGATTTCTCAAATACACATGCATCATCTTTCAATTCTTTATATTTTGCATATTCTTGAAGATATCTAGCTCCGTGGGTTTTAACTGAGTCGGTGAGATCTTGGCGATGAATCTTACTAAGTAAAGACAGAATATCTTTACTATTATTTAAAGCTATCATTATTATTTTTGCACGAAACAATTCCTGTTTAATAGAAGAATCAATTTCTAAGTTATAACATCCAATACTTATTTCATTTATAAGCTTTGATACATCTTGTAATAAAGAATTAAACTGCGTCATTAATTGAGTAATTATTTTTTTATTTTGCACATCCTAACATACTAGCATAGAAATGTTATGAAATTATTAATTTTCAAAATTAATATAGAATCAATAGCAAAAGCATCACAATATAATTTTAAAAAGCAAATATATTAATTGCCTTATCATTATTCTATATTTAGAATGGCATAATTATAAAATTATAAAGTAACAAGCGCTATTATGGCCGGACATTCTAAATTTAAAAATATTCAACATAGGAAAGGGGCTCAGGATAAAAAAAGAGCCAAGGTTTTTACTAAGCTCGTCAGAGAAATTATTACAGCAGCTAAAATTGGTGGCCCTGATTCAGGAGCTAATCCAAGGTTAAGAAATAGCATTTCAGCTGCAAGAAGTCATAATTTACCTAAAGAAAGAATTGATAGAGCTTTGGCACAAGCATCTGATCCAACTTTCGGAGATGATTATGTAGAGATTAGGTATGAAGGTTTTTTGCCAGGAGGCATTGCAATTATTGTTGAAACCTTAACAGATAATAAAAATCGCACAGTATCAGATATTAGAAGTTGTTTTACTAAATACGGTGGTAATTTAGGAGAATCAGGTAGTGTGAGCTTTATGTTTGATCATGTCGGAAAAATTGTGTACCCTTTTTCGACAGCCAGCGCAGATCAAATTCTGGCGGCAGCTATTGAAGCCGGCGCGGAAGATGTGGTCTCTGATGAGCTTGAGCATATAATTTATACCGCAGTGGAATCATTTTCTGAGAGCCTTGAATATTTAACAAAAATATTTAATACTCCAATTGAATCTGAACTAGAATGGAAAGCTCATAATACTATATTAGTAGAAGATGAAGAAAAGGCCACGAAGCTATTTAAATTAATAGACGCCCTTGAAGAAAGCGATGACGTGCAGAAAGTATTTGGTAACTATGAACTATCTGAAGAATTATATAATAAGTTCTCTGATTAGTCCTATATAATATTAGATAAGTTCAAATCAAATGACTAAGTAATTTCTGCAATTTGAAAATTCATAGAAAGTATTGCGAATACTAAATTTCCTGTGATTCTTGTAGAGACAAGGTTTATTTGCTCCAGTTCAGGAAAGTTATGCACAAATTAATAATTACTACTGAACTTTAAGTTTTCTTATATTGTTTATTTAACGGGAAATTTTTTAATTCATTGGATTCATGCCACTTTTGAGGCAACGCTCATTTTTTAATCAACATGTAGTTTTTCTAGGTAATCATTGGAATTTTTGCTCTAATCTTACCTATTATTCACACAGTTATGCACAATTTCTGTGGATATTAATCTCTTTGAAATTATTTCTCAATCATTAGTTTATTTACCGCTAAAAAAGTAAATCCCAACTAGAGTTAAAAGTGCTAGACCCTGAAAAATAACTCTCAACGTCATTAATTTTGTGCCGAACTTTTTGCTGATTTTATCGCCTCTTGCCATAGATAACAAGCCTAACAATAAAACAGTCATAGTAATGATTATGAACAAAAAAAGGAGATAATTCATATATTTCTTAATCTAAATAATATTTTAATCTTAATGCTAACAGCGATTAATTCTATCCTAAATTTTCAGAATACTCTACTTTAAAAGGAATATTAAGATGTTTAAGTAATGCAAAGTTTACTTTATCCTTTATAAATCTATGCTCTTTCAGAGACTTCATATTACAAGCAAATTTCAAAAAGAATTGGTCCTCCAACTCAGAAATTTTAGTTAAATAGATTTCAGGTTCAGTAGTTACGATTAAAGGCTCTAATTCATTAATGGCTATCTTTAGTTGTTGGATAATGAATTTATGATCGAGTTGCAAGTCGTCCTTTTTTTGTACATTAATGTAGATAAAGTATACAATATTGTCGTCGCAGGGCCATTTAGATACTTTATTATGCATCAGTATTGTGTTAGGTATTAAAACTTCTCCAGAATTAAAACTATTGATATTGATGCACCTTGTCCCTATTGATTTCACTATACCAATGGTACCTTGAATCTCTACAATATCTCCAATCTTTATAGGTTTCTCTACCATAATAATTATGGTATTTATCAAATTATTTACAAAACCTTGAGCGCCGAGACCGAGGCCAATCGCGAAAGCTCCTCCAATAAAGGCAAATATAGCAAGAGGAATATTTGCTACTTGTAATGAAAGCAGAATTGTAATTCCAAAAAATGTACCTAAAATTAACCGTTCCATATTATATAGTAGATCTTGATCGGGGTGTAATTTTTTTGATATGATCGGTACAATTAATCTAGTGAGTTTCTTTGAAATTTTTAAACCAGTAACTAGTAATATTAGCGCTATAATAATATTGCTAACTTTTATGTCATTACCGGAAATATTCACCAGACCATATTGCCACATATCATGAAAAATTGATGGATCAATTTGAGATGGTATCATTAAGCTTGTCATAATTTTATCTTATATTTTTTTAAAGGTTTTACTATAAAACTAGTAACATAAACACTGTTGTCAATATTTGAGTTGACAAACGGGATGTTTTTTATTAGATTCTGCTATTAGTCATTGCAAAAAATAAAATTTAGTAATATGAAACGTACATTTCAACCTAGTAAGTTAGTCAGAAAAAGAAGACATGGTTTTCGTTCAAGAATGGAGACAGTGGGTGGTAGATCAGTTATAAAAAACCGCAGGGCAAAAGGAAGAAAGAAATTAACCGCCTAATTAATTGTGCCCCTTTATTCTCTAAGAAATCAAAAAGAATTTAATCTTGTTAATTTACACGGCAAAAAGGTATCTAGTCCATATTTTATCACAGTAATTGCCCCAAATTTTAATTTTATTGAAGTTGACACTGAAAACCCCACTTTTTTGGGGATGAAAGTTAGTAAAAAACTTTCCAAAAAAGCTTGTATTAGGAATAAAATTAAGCGTCGGATAAGACATTTGATGAGAATAATGCTAAATGATAGCGACCTTAATTTATCAAAAATAGCTGTAATTTTTATTCCGTACAAAGGTTTTGACTTAGTAGAATTTGCCAAATTATCATCAGAATTCAAACGTCTCCTACAAAGAGCAATAAAGTAAACTATATAGTCCATTTCTTTGAATTATCGCTTCTGTCGCAAATTTTTCTAGAGAAGATATTGTATGGTTATTTTGGATGAAATTATCCCGATAAGGCATAAAATTATTTACAATTAGGCAGGTCGATATTTAAACGATTTTGCTCCTTTTTTAACATTCTTTGTAACTCAATACTTGCAACTGTTGCAGCTGAGCTGGTAAAAGTCTTAAAACCAAGCATCGGCTTGGTAATTCGCTTGATCGATGGTTTTGTTCAATATTAAGATATTTGACTTGTCTAATAGCAACAACTCATTGTCTTTTGGTAGAACTTACAGCTTCTAACCCGGCTAAATTAGGCCAGCTTTTACCAGCACCTAGTACATTATTTCTAAAATGTAAGTCTATCCAAAATTTGCGACAAAACTTACTCGCTTTAATCCAGATTTTTTACTTGACTCTTAAGACAGTATCAGAACCCTTAGTGCTCCCCTCCAATGTCTACTTCCACTGAAGAATCATCTGCAACACTTGTGAGCATAAAAGGCGATATGGACTGGTCAGTCATATAATTATCAAGCACCCATATTATATTAGTTGCTTTCTCCTGACCTAAACCAAGGCTCATTAAACATTCATTAAATAAAATTTTATCAACATTATCATATTTCTCACGTACCTTGCTAATATATTCTTTTGTAGTTCTAACGTTGAACTCAATAGCTATTTGCTGAGCCAAAGTCATAACTAGCTCCTTATTTTGACCTGTATAACTTTTTATGTTTTCATACAATTTACTACTCATCATATACTCGTGAGATGCATTACCTTCACAAGATAATGTTGTAAGAAAATAATTTACTCTTAATGCCTCAATTATTTTTAATGCGCCTACATCACAGATTCGATTATGGTCTAAATTCAGAGTATGAAGTGATTTATTAAGCTTTAAAGCGTAGGCTAGCTCTATCGCTCCTTCGTCTTCTATATCATTAGAGCTTAAATTAAGAACATGAAGTGAAGAGTTGTGTTTCAAGGCTTTAGCAAATTCTATGAGTCCTAGCGAGGTTATTCTATTGTGCGATAGGTTAAGCTCGATTAGTGACCAATTACTCTTTAGGGATTCAGCTATCTTGATGACTCCTTTCTCGCCAAGCATATTATATCCTAAATCAAGACTCTTAAGTGTATAATTATGTTTTAAAATTTCTGATAATGCAGCAGCTCCTCTATAACTAATCTGGTTATCAGATAAGTCAACCATGGTTATGCTATGGTTCTGTTTTATATAGGGAGCTATTGTTCTGATTCCATCATTCCCTATTTCACAACCAATAAAATCTAATTTAGCACTCCTAGCTAATTTCATAGCCAGGACTACTGCACTGCTCCCCTCATCTCCCAAATTACAAAAAGCTAGATTGAGAGATAGAGATTCATTAGCATATAAAGCTTTAGCCATTGCTTTTGCTCCTTTGGGGCCTATTGGATTACTAGAAAGATTGAGGTGAGTCATAGTATGATTTTGCTCCAAAGCACTGGCTATTTCTCTTGCACCATTAGTGTGTATGCAACAAGCAGTTAAATTAAGAGTCTCAATAGATTTATCCACTCTTAAAAACTGTGCTATTGAATCTATTCCTTTAGCATGAAGTGTAATTAATGAAAGATCTAAACTATGAAGAGAGTGATGATTCTCTAAAGCACTTAGCATGGTCTTGAATCCTATATCACCCATTAGTCGATTTTGACCTACATTTAAAGTATTAATTACTGTATTTGACTTCAAAGCACTAGCTAATGTAGTTATGCCAGTAACGCTTATGCGATTATCATAAAGGTTAAGGTTAGTAATGGGATGATTAATTGTCAAAACATCTGCGAGAGCGATTGCCCCACCATCCTCGATGTCACACCGGGATAGATTGATGCTAGTAACCGAATGATTTGTTTTTAAGGCACTAGCTAATGCTTGCATTCCTATTGTATCTATTGGATTATCAGAAAAATTTATTTCTATAACTGATGGATGTAAATTCAACATTCTTAATGCCTCAACTCGATCTTGAATAGTCAATGGATTAGATGCAAACGAAATACAACCATTAGAATTTTGTACTATTTGACTTTTTGTTTCCAGTAATGCAGGGGAGAAAGTAATTATGTCCCGTAGCGTTGTGTAGATCTTTTTATTTTGCACTATTATACTACACTGCTCTGGTGGCTCTTCATTAAGCCTTGAGAACGTGTGCTTCATTCTCGATGTTTTGTTGCCCATAAAGTCACCTCATAAATTTTAAATTATTAAAATTTTCTCGAACTGCTAAACTATATTGATAATTCCTACCATTAGAGTAATGTACAACATTCTACTTGATGATTCCCGCTCAGAGATACGGCCGATGTTTCTGTAAATGGCCAAAGGCTTTCTGATCCAACAAAATCATGAATTATGTTAACGACTTCTGGAACCGTTATATGCTTATCTAAACCAAAACTCTTTAGTATCAATGTGGAGAAATTATCAAGTGAATCCTGAATTGTCTCTTTACTTGATGTCTTTGCAAAACATGACCAAAGTGCAGATTGATCAACAACTTGAAAAGCTTTAAAATACTTTATATTACTTACTATGAACTTAACATTATTGTCTAGGTCTGGATTGTTAAAATCAACACTAGTACAGTTTGTAATAAAAGTGGCGAGATCCTGGATTAATTTTGTGTTACGATGAATATAATATGCTATACAGTCATAGCCCGCATCACCCAATAAATCAATACTAAACTTCATATTCATACTATGAATAACTTGATTACTCATCAACGCTTTGGATAAGTACTTGATACCAGTTATAGTGATATTATTCCCCCCTAGATCTAAAGTTTTAATAACATGATTAACTGATATCAAAGCAGCAAGTGCTTTTGCACCTTCATTACCTATATCACAATTACTAAAATTCACTCTTTCAATAAAATGATTAGTTTCTAATGCCGCAGCAATAGCTTTTATACCCTTATCACCTACACCATTGCCTTCTATGTTTAAGCTTGTAATAGAATCGTTATGCCTTAACATTTTGCTAATATATAGAGCCCCATGAGCTGTCATATTGTTGTAACCTATATTTAATATCTCAATAGAATGGTTAGCTTCTAAAGCTGATGCTAATGCCTGTATTCCATCATTTAGCATTCTATTGTGAGATAGCTCTAATTTTGTAAGAGAGGTGTTTGATTCTAGTGCTAGAGCTATATCGACTGCTCCTTGACTATCTATGCTATTTGACCCCATGTTTAAATATGTAATAGAGCTATTGGTCACTAACATTCTAGCGATAGTTTTAACTCCATCTGCTGGTATATCAGTAGAACAAAGATTTATGCTTGTAACTTTATTGTGATTACATTTATTTGCTATATATGTAATCAGTGATAGGTCAAGGCTACAATAACCTAAACTCCATGATGGGTTGTCACCGCTTGTACAACACACTACTAAAATGGTGTTCGGAGAAAGTTGTTTTGGCATATAAGCCTCATAAATTATTATACATAATTACGGTCTTATTTGATTAAATCAGGATATTTCAATATAAAAGTACCAAAATATTTCTCCTATCTTATATTTATACTATCAAATAATAGATAAGAAAGAGTTAATAAATTAACTCTTTCTTAGAGAAGGCTGTTCGCCGCTCCACTAAGGGTTCTGAGACTGTCTTAAGAGTCAAGTAAAAAATCTGGAGTTAAAGTGAGTAGGTTTTGTTGCAAATTTTGGATAAACTTACATTTTAGAAATAATGTACTAGGTGCTGGTAAAGCTGGCGGGATGAAATCTACATTAAAATCAAAGGTAAATGGTTTTATTACTATAATCCAAATTAAGTGATTATAGCGAAATTAACTTTGCTTGAATAAACCTAGCCAGCCTATTTTCCTTTATTGCCTTTTGGTGGTACTTTGTTGTAATGTAACCTTCGTGTGGACTCAGAAAGTTAGTATTTATTATTAGCTGATTATCTTGCATAAACAATTCTTTTACATCCTCAAAATAATCTTCTATGTCAGAGGCAAACGCTATAAAACCGCCAACTTTCAATTTTATTTTAAAAATATCTAGCCTATCTTTATTTACAAGACGTTTTTTTAGATATCTTCTTTTGTGCCATGGATCTGGAAACAAAATATAAATTCCATCAAGAGAGTGATCTGGCATGTCTTCTAGCATCATATCCAGATCATTTGGCCAGATAAGAAAATTGTTATGATTCTCTTTAGTAATTAACTTTAAAAAATTTGCCACGCCATTTAAATAAACTTCAGCCCCAACATATAAATTATCAGGATTTAAATTAACTTGATTAAATAAATGTTCTCCCATACCAAAGCCAATTTCTAGGAATTTTTTTTTCTTTGTGCTAGAAAGTAATAGTTTGTTAGAAAATTCATATTTTGGCAAAGTATTTTCAAGCAAGTCTTTATTATAATCAGACAGTCTTTTGCCTATCCTTCGAGCAAAAGTTTTATTTAGCTTATTACGTGATTCTATAGGGATCTTATTTTCCATTGAATTTCAGAGTTTTATAAATACTCATTATATATTTTACTATTGCCCTAAATTCAACAACTCTATTGCAAATAGAGTATGTTTATTTATAATGAACCTCACATACGAAACGCGGGGTCATAGCTCAGTTGGTAGAGCGTTTGAATGGCATTCAAAAGGTCGGGGGTTCGATTCCCCCTGGCTCCACCATTAGTTTTAATAAACTAAAATTAATTTTTGTAAATTTTAAAGGTCAACCATTTTATGAAGTTATCTGACAATTTACACTTAATTACTTTCTTAAATAATATATTCGATACTAATTTAGAATTTGCTTGTGAACATGGTGAAGCATTTTTTGATAGTTTTAGAGATGATCAAAATCCCCGAGTTACAGTGCTTAAATGTTCGGACTCCAGGGTGCAAATGGAGTCTTTTGATAAAACCCCACAAAATGGTATATTTGCGATAAGAAATATTGGTAATCAAATCAGTACTTGTGAAGGTTCAATAGATTTTGGTGTCAGAATTCTAAAAACTCCATTCTTACTGATTATCGGTCATTCAGGTTGCGGTGCTGTGCAATCTGTTCTATCTGGCCAACCAACTAATATTAAGGCTATAGATAACGAATTGAAATCATTAAAATTATCTGAAACTGATATAAAATTAGCAATTATAGAAAATGTTAATAATCAGGTTAGCTTGGCAATAGATAAGTACAAAGACCTAATTGACAATAATCAATTAGTAGTTTTAGGGACAATATATGACTTTAAAAATGATTTTGGTTTTGGTAAAGGCAGTATGGTTTTTGTAAGTATTAATCACGAAAGGGATGGACAGAAAATCCGTCAACAACTTGGTGCAACAGTAAAAAATCTAAATTTTTTGAATCTATATTAAATCGTTTTTTCCATTTTATAAATTTCTTTACTAAGATATTAATCATTTATTTACCTATGCATGTAATAATCTATACTGTGTAAATATAGTCAGTATTTTGTTTATTACATGATTTATTACATTTATTTATTAATCAATAAAAATGGGTAATTTTATGAAAAAGAAAGTTGAATTTTCTAGTATCGAAGCAGAACTAAAAAAGCAATTTAATTTATTGATGACTAATCCTGAGGCATTTAACCTTGAAGAGGAAGAAATCCAGCATATCAAAGAATTATCATCTTTTGCAAAAAGAGCTGGATGGAAAATAGTAAAAAAAGATGCTCAAATAACATTAGCAAAACAAAATGATGATGAACTTGCTCTTGCTGTTATAGAAGATTTGGAAGAAGATGGAGTAAAAATTGTTTCTAAAAGAAGTTTAGAGCTTTTGCTACAACATCCCGAGAATCCAGAGTTTCAATTAGAAGAAACAATGATTGAGCATATAAAAGCTTTGAGTTCTCAAGATGTCGCTGGGTTAAAACATGCTTTGGCACACGATTTAGATATAGATGAAGTCGGAGCAGAATCAAAGTCTATCGGTCAGAAAATTCTTGATACTTTCAAATTAATATGGTCAGGTTTAGCTCCAATTTTCAGTAGTATTGTTATAAAATTAGCGGGATTTGCTGGTGCTATGGCTGAAAAGGCTATAGAGGATCATCTAAATGGAGAATTAGGTAAAGAACTAGGTGGTGGAGCAGATAAAGTAATAGAATCTATTGGCCTTGGGTTAGCAGGAGCAATAAAACCGAAAGCTAAAGAAGAAAGTAAAGAAAGGGAAGAAGAAAAAGGAATGTCATTAAATATGTCAATGAAACTACCGGTAAAAGTAAAAGAAAAAGTAAAAGTACCAGAAAAAGTGATAGTAGAAAAAGCGATTCCAGTAGAACTATTAAGTGTATCACAAGATGATGTGGTTCATGTCAGCGGTGCTGTTGAGGAGCATCTTGATAGCTAGAATGCCAAAAAGTTGATACTCTAAGTTTAGCTATCTGATAGTTTGGTAAACAGGCTGTTAGATAGCTATAGTTTTTCAATTTGAGCTTGCGCTAAGCCAACTTAGCGAACTTCTCAGTTGTGCTCACGCAGTGTGTCTACGGCGCAATCTTGTTCTAAAATTAACTTACAAGCTCAAATTAATTCACTATATTAAAAATATAAGATTTTACTATTGTCTAGCCCCGTTAACTTAACTTGATATAGCTTTGAATTGGCCATCTTTGGATATTCTAGCTAACATGTAGTTTTGTAATTTTTCAAATGCTCTACTCTCTATTTGTCTTACACGCTCTTTTGAAATATCATACTTCATGCTTAAACTATCTAATGTTTCAGGAGAATAGCTAAGTTTTCTAGCTGTTAGGATTTTAATTTCCCTATCATTTAAAACTTGCATAGCTTCGGCTAATATTACCTTCTTATTTTGCATGTCTTGCTTGTGCAGCAGGGAGATTTCTTGATTGGGTTTTTGTTCTGGTAAGAACTCAATTACTTCAGCGCTTTCACCGTCCCGGCTTGCAGAACGATTTAATGAAATATCAGGACCAGACATACGTTGGTCCATCTCTACTACCTCCTTAACAGAAACTCCAAGCTCATCTGCCATTTCTTGGTAATCTTGATCATTGATGGCGCGCGCGTAAGTGTTTACTATTCGGTGTTTAATTTTACCAAGACTAAAAAATAATTTCTTCTGTGCCGATGTTGTACCAATTTTTACAAGTGACCAAGACTTGAGTACGTATTCCTGGATAGAAGCCTTTATCCACCACATGGCATAAGTAGATAGTCTAAATCCAAGTTCTGGGTCATATTTCTTAACTGCCTGCATTAGGCCAATATTTCCTTCTGATACAAGTTCAGGAACTGGCAGGCCATAGTTTTTGTATTTCATCGCTATTTTAACAACTAACTTTAAGTGACTCGATACAAGTTTATGAGCAGCTTCAAGATCATTATTCTCGAGATAATTTTTGGCAAGCAAAAATTCCTCTTCCTTTGAAAGAGAAGGTATATTATTTATTTCTTGTAAATACTTATTAAATCCTGAGCCTGAGGAAATGACAGGTAAGTTTCTAGTAGACATCTTAATAACACACTTAGAGTTGAATAAAAACAATTATAGCATAACTTTTTTAAAAAATTAAGCAAAAAACACCTAATCTAAATTGATATCTAGGTATGAAATTTCTAATATTTCAAATACCTTCTTGCCTTTAGGGGTTATTACTTCAACCACATCCCCAACAGCTTTACCGATTAAACCTTTTGCAATAGGTGATTGTACAGAGACGCGTTTTTTAGTAATATCCGCTTCATATTCTCCAACTATTACATAGGTTGCTTCCTCATTGGTATCATCATCGATTAGTTTTACAGTAGCGCCAAATTTAGCGCTCTCTTTGGAGAGCTTAGAAGTATCTATGATTTCGGCTCTTGAAAGTTTATCTTCGAGATCAAGAATACGGCCTTCAATAAAGCTTTGCTTTTCGCGTGCTGCATGGTATTCGGCATTTTCAGATAAATCACCAAATTCCCGTGCTGTTGCAATAGCTTCAATGATTGTAGGTCTCTCAATGTGTTTTAAATGTTTAATTTCTTTTTCCAGAAGCTCGAAGCCTTTTTTTGTAATAGGAAATTTGACCATAATTATGTCTTGTTTAAGTTAAGATTTGAAGTATATTTAGACTAATCATATTTGTCAAACTAGCTGAAAAATTTTATGCAAAATGAAGCTTTCAATTTTGAAATACAAAGAAAAACCTTTCATTTATATGGCCTAATATTCCCCTTGGCTTATGCTTTTACTTCTAAAATGAGTATTAGTATATTCCTGCTAGTTGTTGTAGGGTTCACTCTCTATGTTGATATATCTAGGCATCATAATCCAAAAATTAAAGAGGTGGTTGATAAATTTTTTAGTAAATATCTTAGAAATAAGGAAAAAACAAGCTCCTCGCCCCCGCCCCTCAGTGGAGCAAGCTATATGGCGCTTGGACTTTTAGCAAGTTGCTTATTTTTTTCCAAAGGTTTAGCTATTACTTCATGGCTTATTTTGATTATATCCGATTGTGTTGCAGCTTTGCTTGGTATGAAATATGGAACCCCTCTGCAAAATGGAAAATCTTTATTTGGAGCAGGTGCTTTTTTTATTTCCAGCGTTTTTATTAGTGTAGTAGCCTATTTTTTTGTCAGTCATCACACAAGTTTTGTTATTATAATCTTTAGTTCTGCTGTAGCCACATTAGCAGAGTTTTATGCTGATCAGATAAAAATTAATGATAATCTATCTATCCCCTTTTCCTATTGTCTAACAACAGTGATTTTGGGCTTAATTTTGTAAAATTATGATAATTCCGCTAGAATTTTATAATTACTTGAGACAACAAGTCAGAATCTCTGAAACAATAAGGCAAAAAACTTTCTTGACCAAGAAAGGCAATGAGTATCTTGGTATATGTCCATTTCATTCTGAGAAAACACCTTCTTTTACAGTGAATGATACAAAAAAATTCTACCACTGTTTTGGTTGTGGAGCCCATGGGGATATTATCAAATTTGTAGCTGAAACTAATGGACTTAGTTATAAAGAAGCTGCAATAAAAATTGCAGCAGAGAATTCTATTGAACTACCTAAAATGACCGCTGTTCAAAAGAAAGAGTATGAAGAGGCGGACCAAATATATAATGTGCTTGAATTGGCTTCGGCTTATTTTGCAGGTGAAGTTACAAAGGAAGTTGAAGAATATTTGTTATCACGTAGTATCAATAAAAATGTAAAAGAACAATTTTGTATAGGTTATGCGCCAGGCAAAGGTAGTTTAATTAGGTATTTTGAAAAAAAGAATATTTCTTTAAAGATTTTATTAGATTCTGGCTTAGTGGGCAAAAAAGAAGATGGTAGAATATATGAGGTATTCACTAATAGGATAATGTTTCCCATTCGGAATATATATAATAAAATTGTAGGGTTTGGTGGAAGAGTAATTGGTGATGCTCTACCAAAATATATAAACTCCCCAGAAACCCTGGTGTTTAAAAAAAGTGAAACGATGTATGGGGAGAATATTGCTACCAGTGCTTCTTATAAAAAAAATTATTCAATAGTTGTTGAAGGATATATGGACGTAATTGCCTTAAACAGTATAGGTATAAACGAAGCAGTTGCAAGCCTTGGCACATCTGTTACAGATAAACATTTGCAAAAATTATGGCGATCAGGAGATGAGATTATAATTTGTCTTGATGGTGATAACGCAGGGCGCCGAGCTAGTAGTAGATTAATTGATATAGCACTGTCAATGATTGCATCTGATAAAAAATTGTCCTTTATCAGCTTGCCAGATTCTAAAGATCCAGATGATATTATTAAGTCTGGAGGTGTTGGTTTATTTAATAAATTAATTTCAGAAAGAGTTGATTTATCAAGGGCCATTTGGCTGAATGAATATAAAGATAAGACTTTTTCTTCTGCTGAATCTAGGGCTGAACTTGAAAAGAAATTAGAAATAATTTGTACGCAAATAAAAGATAAGACGCTTGCAAGCAATTTTCGTCGTTATTTTAAGGATCAGATGTGGCAAAATCTTTACAGTAATGGCAGAGTACAAAATTCATTTAAACAAACTAATAAGACATATATTGCAAATAATGATGATAAAAAATACACTGAGATGGAGGTGCTAGAACTTTCTTTATGTGGATTTATTATAAAGTTTCCTCATATTTTAAAAAATCCAAGAATAAGAGAATTCGTAGCCGATTTAGTTTTGTCATGCGATGATTTTAATGAATTTAAAGAGTGGTGCATTAATCAAATAGATGAGTATGACAATATTAACAAGGATAAGATGGAGGAACTTGCAAAAAAAACTAGATTTTATGATAGTTTTTTAGTATTATCCGATCCCAAGGAAAATTTTCTAGATACAATTTTTATTGAAAAAAATCAAGCCGATTGCGAACTAATTTTCGATTTATTGAGTAAAAAACACTATTTGTTATTATTAAAGCAAGAATATATCTATATGATGAATAGCACTAAAGAGGAGGTAAGGCTTAAGGCGCCTTCTTATCTGAAAGAAATTCAGGAAACCTCTAAAGAATTAACTAAATTAAATGAATTTTTTATAAATTAGATAATCTTTTAAATTATTACAACAATAGAAATATGAATAAAGAGAAAACGACACCACTAGGTAAAGAAATTGGCTCTAAAAATGTTGATAATCTAGTAACCGAAAGCAAAAAGAAAGGCTTTGTAACATATGACCAAATAAACAAGTCTATTGCTGCAAATAAAAAACTTTCTGTTGATGATCTTGAAAATGCTATATCAAAATTTTCAGAGGCGGGTGTTGATATTATCGATGATAATGATGACGATATAAAGCTCGATATTAATGTTAGTGAAGA